>JBMOMI010000629.1:0-2270 GCA_049325235.1 Actinomycetota bacterium
GCTCCTGGTGCGGTCCGGCGCCGACCTGATGGTCTGGGGCGGCGTCGCGCTGGTGATCGTCGTGATGCTCGTCGTGGGCCTGGCGTTCTGACGTCCGCTGTCGGTCAGACGGTGGCCAGGACGAAGGCAAGGATGAACCCCGCGGTCGTCGACAGCGCGACGAGGGGGCCGCCCTGCTCGTACGCCTCCGGCATCAGCGTGTCGGCGAGCGACGCGATGACCGCACCCGCGGCGAAAGCGAGCGGCAGGGAGAGCGTCTGCGGTTCCGTCGTGGACAGGGGGCCGACGCCGACGACGACGGCGAGGACGAGGAGGACGGCGGCGCCGAGCCAGGTCCCCAGGACGAAGCCGGCGGACCGACCCTGCGCCCGCATCGACGCGCTGCCCACCAGTGCCTCGGGGAAGTTGGACACGAAGATCGCGGCAAGCAGGGCCAGACCACCGCTGCCCTCGGTCAGCGAGATGCCCAGGGCGACGTTCTCGGGGACCCCGTCGAGCGTAACGGCCGCCAGCAGCGCCAGTCCGGCGGCCCCCCGGGTGGACGCCGCCCTCACCGGCCGGTCCGCCGCAGCCGCTCCCTTGTCGAGCTTGGGGCTGCCGTCCCCCGCGCTGCCGTACGGCCCGGTCTCTCCCGGGTGGGCCCACCGGTCCAGCGTCAGGCTGAGGAAGGTGAACGTCAGCGCGCCGACGACCATGCCGATCCCAGCCCGCCACAAGCCGCCCCGTTGGTAGGAGTCCTCGAACAGCTCGAACGCGAGCGCGGTGATCAGGGCGCCGGAGGCCAGAGCCAGAAGGGCCGCCAGCATGCGCTCGGGAAGCCGTACGCGTAGTGCGAGGACCGCTCCGAGCACCAGGGCGCTCGACGCGAGGGCGCCGTACAGCAGGGGACCGGTCACTGCCTGCTGATACCCGGCCCGCCATCCGGCATGCGGCGCGCGGGCAGGTGCCTGACCTGGGTGGCCTCGGCGTCGCCGTCGACCAGCCACCGGCCCCGGATCGCTGCCGGCGCCGAGGCCGCCGGAGCCCTCGGCCGGCAGGTTGTGCTGGAGGCCAACGAACACGGCGAGGACGACGCCGACGAGCGCGCAGCCTCGGGGCGCTGGGCGTGCTCAACGTCGGGATCGTCACCGTCCGGCAGCGGATCCGCGAGATCGGGGTGCGCCGGGCGCTGGGCGCGTCGTCCACCCGGGTGTTCGCCGCGGTGATGCTGGAGAGCGTCTGCGCCACCGCCCTGGCGGGGGGTGGTCGGCATCGCGCTCGCGGTCGCCGTCGTCGTCAACCTCCCCCTGGACCTGCTCCTCGGAGACCTCGGCATCACCGACGTCCCCGGCTTCCCGTTCTCCGCGGCGCTCGAGGCCTTCGTCGCGACGACGGTCGTCGGTGCCCTCGCCGGGCTCGTGCCGGCGACGATCGCCGTGCGTGCCAAGGTGATCGACGCGATCCGGTACTGACGGCTACGGTGCGACCTCCAGCACGCCGCGCGCCCCGCGCTCGGCGTCCACCATCGCGTGCGTGACGAAGGGGTAGCGGCCCGGCTCGGGAAGCGCCAGCTCGACGAACCCGCCCTGCGCGGGGACGAGCGGCAGCACCTGGGCGCCGCCGGTGCCGGGCGTCAGCGTGTACGCGCCCTCGGTCCACACCGTGTCGAACTGGCCGCCGACGACGTGGAAGGCGCTGCCGCGCTGCGGTCCCGCGGCGAGCACCCAGATCCGCACCCGCTCGCCGACCCGCGCCGGCAGCGGCTCGCGCGCGTACTGGTCCGGGGACCCGTTGAACACCACGTGGTCCGGGCGCTCGGCGGCCAGCGCGTCGGCGCCGGAGTACAGCTCGGACTGCACCAGCAGGTACTCGCGGTCCGCCGGGGCCAGGTCCGGCGGGTCGATGACCACGGCGCCGAACATGCCGTTCGCGATGTGCAGCGACATCGGCATCGTCGAGCAGTGGTAGAGCCACACGCCGCTGCGCGTGGCGGTGAACCGGTAGGTCAGGGTCTCGCCGGGCTGGATCGTGCGCGTCGGCCGGTCCGGGGCCAGCGCCCCGGCGTGGAAGTCGATCGAGTGCCCGATCGAGCCGTCGTTGGCCAGGGTGATCTCGAAGACGTCGCCGACGCGTCCGCGCAGGGTGGGCCCGGGCGCCGTCCCGTTGTAGGTCCACAGCGTCTGGACGACGCCGGGCGCCACCTCCCGCCGGGTCTCGGTGACCGTCAGGGTCACCTCGTGCACGCGTCCCGGCGGCGCGGGCGCCAGCGTGGCGGCCCGCGCCGCCGGCGG
>JBMOMI010000630.1:0-2263 GCA_049325235.1 Actinomycetota bacterium
CGCGGGTCAGCGACACCACCTCGATGGTGACGGTGAGGGTGAACACGGCCCACCCCGCCCAGCCCACGATGAACAGGGCGAGTAGGAACAGGCTGCCGTCGTCCGGCCGGGTCAGCGCGGCGCCAAGGCGGGACAGATCGAGCCCTGCTGCCGGTCGCAGGGCTTGGCCGAGTGCCCACAGCGCCACCGGCAGTCCGGCGACGATGGCTGCCAGCACCAGCACCGCCAGGACGGCCCGCACCGCCTCGGCGAGCGTTCTCCGTGGCGGGCCACCGTCCGGGACGACGGCCCGGGGAGCGGGGGTTGTCATGGGACGGCCCCGGTGACACCGCGGACGAGTGAGACCGTGGCCGTGCCGCGGACCGTCATCGTGTGCACGCCGACCATGCCCAGGAAGACGGTGTCGGCCGAGGTGGTCACGTTGACCGTGAGGCTGTCGCCGGCGTCCGCGACGGACACCTCACCCGTGACGCCGTTGGCACGCAGGTAGAGCTGGGCCGCCTGTACCGCGGCTCGGGTGTCTATGGTGGGCGCGTCACCGGTGATGGCGGCGGGCACGTCGATGGCCTGCCCGCCGGCTCTCCCGGCCTCCGCTGCCAGGCGGTCGGCGCGCTGCAGCGCCCGCACCTTGGCCCCGCCGTCCACGACGAGACCAGCGAGCACCATGAGCCCGGCCACGGCAACGACGGCGAAGACCGTGACCGACCCGGTGTCGCCGTACCACCGCTCGCGTGGTCCCGCGGTCATCGTGACCGGTACCTGTCCAGCGGACTGGTCACGTGTGCGCGCACGGTCCTCGTGCCCGGCATGCCGGGCACTGCCTGATCGCTGAGCGCAAGGCTGCAGACGATCCGCACCTCGACCTGGGCGGTCTGGCCGACGGGGACGGCGAAGCCGCGGGTGTCGACGGTCAGGTGGAGGGGGTCGCAGGTGATTCCCTGGTCGCGCAGGCTGCCGGCACCAGCCCGGCGCGCCGCGGCCTGGGCCTGCGTGGGTGTGCGGGCGAGGGACGCCTCGCGGGCGGCCGAGGCTGCCGCCTGCTCGACCGCGCTAGCCGCGACCTCGATGCGCCCGGCGGCGATCACCAGGCCGAGCAGCGCGAGCAGTGCGGGAGTCAGGATCGTAAGCTCCAGCGTGGCGCTCCCCCGCTCCTCGAACAGCCGGGTCACGGTCCACCGTCCACGGTGAACCGCTCGACCGGGCCCGCCGCGGCCTGGCGCACCAGTGGGCCGCTCACCCCGGGCAGCACCGACAGCGCGCGCCCGCGGACCTCGATCCGCACCGTCGTGGCCGTGCTGCCCGCCCCGCTGACCGTCGTCTCCAGCAGGCTGTCGCCAGCGGATCGATCGAGGAAGGATCGAGCGCGGGCCACACCGGCGTCAGCGGATGCCTGGTAGCCCCGCGCGGCGGCCACCCCTTCCTGCGCCGCGGCGAGCGCGAGGCTGCGGGCGTAGAACCACAGCCCGGCCTGGACGACGGTGAAGACGAGCAGCAGCAGAGCCGGCCCGAGGATGGCGATCTCCAGGCCGGCCGAACCGGCATCCGGCCGCGACGGCCGTCGGATGGAAGAGAACCCGGCCACGTCCCCTACTTGATCTCGTTGGTCCGGCGGGTGACGGCCGTCGTGATCGCGGCGACGAGGAGTCCCGCGGCGGCCATCAGGCCGAGGGCGATGATGACCATCTCCAGGGTGCTCACCCCCGCGTCGGCGCCGGTGGCATGCCGTCGCTCGTACAGCGCCGAACGGGCCCGCGCCACCTGGAAGTGCAGCAACACCACTGCGGGTTGGATCAGTTCGTCCATCTCGAGGTCCTATCCGAAGAGGATGCGGGCGAAGGCGGGGTAGCCGAGTAGCGCCATGAACGCCAGCCCCAGGCAGGCGACTGGCATGATCATGTGTTCGGAGGCGGCGTTGGCGTCGGTCACGGACGCGGTGAGCAGGGTGGTGCGCAGGGACGCGGCACGGGCCCGCAGCGTGGCGTAGACCGCGGCGCCATCCTCACCGGACAGCCGCATGATGTCCGCGACGTCGCCGAGCTCGGGCACCCGGAGCTGGTCTGCCAGGTGGGCCAGGCCCTGCCATGGCGGCGCCCCGGACAGGCGCGCACGCAGCAGAGCATCACGGATGAGGATGAAGGCCCTCCCGTCACCGATGGCCGCAGCTCGGTCGAGGGCCTCGACGGTCCCGGCGTCCGCCGCGCGTTCCAGGGCCACCAGCTCGAGGTACACGCTGACCGCGCGCCGCATCTGTGCTCGGATCGTG
>JBMOMI010000631.1:0-2258 GCA_049325235.1 Actinomycetota bacterium
ACTCGGCGCGGTGGCGGGAAACCGGTTCGGGCCGCCCGCGCGTCGTCTGGGAAGATTCCGCGCATGACCACGCCCGGCTCCCCCCGCGTCCCGGACAAGCCGTCCCTCGACGGCCTCGAGACCAAGTGGGACGCCGTATGGGAGCGCGAGGGCACGTACCGGTTCGACCGAACGAAGCGGCGCGAGGAGATCTTCTCGATCGACACTCCGCCGCCGACCGTCAGCGGCTCACTGCACGTCGGGCACGTGTTCTCCTACACGCACACCGACATCGTCGCCCGGTACCAGCGGATGCGCGGCCGCGAGGTCTTCTACCCGATGGGCTGGGACGACAACGGGCTGCCCACCGAACGCCGTGTGCAGAACTACTTCGGCGTCCGCTGCGACCCGTCGCTGCCCTACGACCCGGACTTCACGCCGCCGCACCACGGCGAGGCCAGGAGCGTCAAGGCCGCCGACCAGGTTCCGGTGAGCCGGCGCAACTTCGTCGAGCTCTGCGCGCGGCTCACGCAGGACGACGAGCGGCAGTTCGAGGCGCTGTGGCGCCACCTCGGCCTGTCGGTGGACTGGCAGCAGCACTACCAGACCATCGACGCCAACGCGCGGGCCGCATCGCAGCGGGCGTTCCTGCGCAACCTGGCGCGCGGCGACGCGTACACCGCCGAGGCGCCCGGCCTCTGGGACGTCACCTTCCAGACCGCGGTCGCGCAGGCGGAGCTCGAGGCCCGCGACTACCCGGGCTTCCTGCACCGGGTGAGCTTCCACCGCGCCGACGGGGGCCCGGTGGAGATCGAGACGACCCGGCCGGAGCTCGTCCCGGCGTGCGTGGCCCTCGTCGCCCACCCGGACGACGAGCGGTACCAGGCCATGTTCGGCTCGACGGTGACCACGCCGGTGTTCGGCGTCGAGGTGCCGGTCCTCGCCCATCCGGCCGCCGAGCCCGACAAGGGCACCGGCATCGCCATGTGCTGCACGTTCGGTGACCTGACCGACGTCCAGTGGTGGCGCGAGCTGCAGCTGCCGACCCGCTCGGTGATCGGGCGGGACGGCCGGCTGGTGCGGGAGACCCCGGAGTGGCTCGCCCACGAGCCGGCCGCCGGTGTGTACGCCGACCTGGCCGGGCGGACGACGTTCTCCGCGCGGGAGGCGATGGTCAGCCACCTGCGGGAGTCCGGCGACCTGGTCGCCGAGCCGCAGCCGACGCAGCGGAAGGCGAACTTCTTCGAAAAGGGCGACAAGCCGCTGGAGATCGTCACCAGCCGGCAGTGGTACATCCGCAACGGTGGGCGCGACGACCAGCTGCGCCAGGAGCTGCTCGCCCGCGGCAAGGAGCTGGAGTTCCACCCGGACTTCATGCGCGTCCGGTACGAGAACTGGGTGAACGGCCTCAACGGAGACTGGCTGATCAGCCGGCAGCGGTTCTTCGGCGTCCCGATCCCGGTCTGGTACCCGCTGGACGACGAGGGGCAGCCCCGGTACGACGAGCCGATCGTGCCCGACGAGGCCAACCTGCCCGTCGACCCCAGCAGCGACGTCCCGCCCGGCTTCACCGAGGACCAGCGCGGCCGACCCGGCGGCTTCACCGGTGACAGCGACGTGATGGACACGTGGGCGACGTCGTCCCTGACGCCGCAGATCGCCGGCGGGTGGGAGCGCGACCCGGACCTGTTCGAGCGCGTCTTCCCGATGGACCTGCGGCCGCAGGGGCAGGACATCATCCGCACCTGGCTGTTCTCGACCGTGGTCCGCGCGCACCTCGAGCACGGGTCGCTGCCGTGGCGGCACGCGGCCATCAGCGGCTGGATCCTCGACCCGGACCGCAAGAAGATGTCCAAGTCGAAGGGCAACGTCGTCACGCCGATGGCGCTGCTGGAGGAGCACGGGTCGGACGGCGTCCGCTACTGGGCCGCCAGCGCCCGCCTGGGCACCGACGCCGCGTTCGAGGTCGGCCAGATGAAGATCGGCCGCCGGTTGGCGATCAAGGTGCTCAACGTCAGCAGGTTCGCGCTGTCGATGGGCGCGGTCGACCCCGGGGCAGAGGTCACCGCGCCGCTGGACCGGGCGATGCTGGCGGCCCTGGCCGGTGTCGTCGAGGAGGCGACCGCCGCGTTCGACGCCTACGACCACACCCGCGCCCTGCAGGTGACCGAGACGTTCTTCTGGACGTTCTGCGACGACTACGTCGAGCTCGTCAAGGACCGCGCGTACGGCGCGCAGGGTGAGGACGCCGCAGCCTCCGCACGCGCCGCTCTCGCGCG
>JBMOMI010000632.1:0-2257 GCA_049325235.1 Actinomycetota bacterium
AAACCGCCGAACCCGCCGCCACCGCCGCGGCGACCCGCGCCACCGAAGCCGCCGCCGAACCCACCGCCGCCGCCCCCGCCGAGGATCTGCCCGAGGATGATCCCGGCGAGCAGGCCGCTGTTGTCGCTGCGCCCGCCGGCGATGCCGCCGCCGTAGCCGGCGTACTGCTGCTGGGAGTACCAGCCGTCGACGTCGCCGCGCGCCAGCCGCCCGGCGTCCTCGGCGAGCCGGTCGGCCTGCTGCGCCTCGACCAGCGCCGCCGCCGGGTCGGTGGGCGCGAGCCGCTCCGCCGTCTCCAGGTGCCGGCGCGCCTCGGCGAGCCGGGTGCGGGCCTGGCTGCCGACGGCGCCGCGCCGGGTGGCGACGTAGTCCTCGACCGCCGCCACCTCGGCCCGTGCCGCCAGCAGCGCCTGCTGCAGGTGCGCCTCGGCCCGGCGCCGCTGCTCGGCGTCCTCGCGGGACGTCGTCCGCGCCTGCTCCAGCGCCCGGTCGGCGTCGACGACCCGGTGCAGCGCACCGAGCGGGTCGCTCGCCCGCGCGGACTCCGCGAACGCGACCGCCTCCTCGGCGGCCGCCAGCGCGGGCGCGGGCACCCCCTCGGTGCGCGCGGCGGCCAGGTCGGCCCGCAGCTCTGCGAGCGCGTCCGGCAGCCGGGTCACCGCGTCGGCGAGGTCGGTGCCGGCGCGGGCGACGGCGTCCAGCAGCTGGCGGGCCTGGGCCAGCGCCTGCTCCGCGGCCTGCACGGCCGTCCCCGCCTGTGCACGGGTCTCGGTGGACGCCAGCGCCGCCTGGCCCTCGGCCGCCGTGCGCCGCGCGAAGTCCAGCCGCGCCTGCGCCTCGGCGACGTTGTGCTCCACGCTGGCCAGCGCGGTCGCCGCGTAGCGCTCCCGCAGCGCCGCCAGCTCGGCCTCCGCAGTCGGAACCCGCGCGGACACCTGGTCCGCCTCGGCCAGCACGGCGTCGAGCCGCTGCGGCGCGGTGGTCAGCAGGTCGCGCAGCTCGTCGAAGCGGTCGGCCTCGGCGTCCAGCGCCTCGTTCGCGCGCGTGCACTCCTCGATGACCGCGGTGAGCAGCCGCCGCCGCTCCTCCGGGGTCTCCGGCACGTCGTCGTCCAGCTGCTGGCGGACGGCGAACCCCCGGGCGAGCGCCGCCCTCGCCTGCCGCAGCGCCTCCTCGAAGGCCTCCGTGCGCGCCGCGCCGAACTCCGCCACCGCGAACCCGAGCTCGGTCTCGCTGGAGCGGACCGCGTCGTCGGTCTCCACGAGCAGCCGGTTCGCCTGCTTCTCCAGGTCCTCCAGGCTCGCCTGGGCGGCGCGGCCCGCCTTGGCCGAGCGCCGGCGGGTGAGCAGGACGACGCTCAGCCCGGCCACCCCGGCGGCGCCCAGCACCCACGGCAGTGCCGACGCCACGCCCGCCGCGCCACCTCCGGTGAGCGCCTCCCGGTACCCGTCGGCAGCCGCGACGACCGCGCCCGACCAGTCGTCGGCGGCGAGCCGGGCCTCGATGTCACCGGCGACGTCCCGCAGCTCGTCGTCGCTGATCTCCGCGTCCTGGGCGACGGAGTAGGC
Source organism: Actinomycetota bacterium (assembly GCA_049325235.1). Taxonomy (GTDB): domain Bacteria; phylum Actinomycetota; class Actinomycetes; order Actinomycetales; family SCSIO-59966; genus SCSIO-59966. Next base: position 1,569 of record JBMOMI010000632.1, read on the forward strand.
CCACGCCCGGTCCTCGACCGCCACGGCCATCAGGTAGTCCTCGGTGCCGAGGTCGGACAGCCGGGCCGTCTCGTCCGCCCACTGCTGCGCCGGCGTGCCGTCGAAGGTGTCCACGAACACGACGAACAGCTGGACGCCGGTCTCGGCCCGCAGCTCGTCGAGGGCCGCGCGCACCTCGGTCTCGTCACCGGTCAGCGCGCCGGCGGAGTCGGTCACCTGCTCGGCGAGCCGGCTGGGCGGCTCGGCGAGCGCGGCCACCCCCGCCCACGAGAACAGCAGGAGCACGAGGCCGACCACCCCGGCGGGACGCAGCGCACCGATCACACGGTCAGTCTGCCGTGACCACCCGCCGGTCGTCGGGCAGCCGCCGGGTCCGGCCCTCGGCGTCGAGCAGCTCCAGCAGCGGGACGGCGACCCGGCGGGTGGTGCCCCAGGCCCGCCGCGCGTCGGCGAGGGTGAACGGCTGCGGCAGGTCCCGCAGGGGCTCGTGGGCCCGCTGCACCGCCGCCGGCGCCAGGTAGACGCCGTCGGCGACCCGGGTCAGGGCACCCAGCCGGACGGCGGTCGCGAGCTCGCGCGTCCCGAGGCCGAGCTCGCGGAGCCGGTGCGCCTCGGGGGCGGCGTACGGGGCGGCGGCGAGGTCGGCGGCGAGGTCGCCGACCGCGGCCGCGACCCTCGGCGGCAGCGCG
>JBMOMI010000633.1:0-2252 GCA_049325235.1 Actinomycetota bacterium
CTCGGCGTCGTAGTTCCCGGAGTCGACGGCGAAGTAGCCGTTGAAGTTCTCCTCGCACGTGAGGTAGGTGTCCCAGGGCGTCACGCCGTGCGAGCAGTTGTTGACCGTGCCCACCGGGCGGGTGCCGTCGGCGTCCACCGACGTGCGCACGAGCTCGTTGCCGGCGGCCGGCCCGGAGAAGACCATCGGAGTGTTCGCGGTGATCCGGCGGTTGCGGTCCGACCGCACGACCGTCCACGCGCCGTCCCGGCCCCGCTCCACCTCGATCACCGACACGCCGTGCGCGGCCTGCGACTTCCGGATCATCTCGAGGGTGTACTTCTCCCGGGGCGGTCGGACCGTCGTGCCGGTGTGCAGGTAGTTCTCGTCGGTGTACTCGTGGTTGACCGCGAGCAGGCCGTGGCTGCTGCCGCCGCGCGGGCCCCGGCCCAGGGGGAAGAAGTGCATGCCGTCGTGGTGCATGCCGACCTGCTGCGCCTGCTCTTCGGCGGTGTTCCCGGTGCGGTCCTCGGTGACGTCCGGGGACCCCGGCTTGAACTCCGGGAAGGCGCCGAGGATCGGCGTGCCCCAGGGGATGAACGGGGTCGCGGAGTACCCCGGCGGGACGACGACGACGTCGGCGTACCCGAGGGGGATCGGCTCGAAGCCCAGCAGCGCGCGGGCGCCGGCGCCCTTGCCGGTTCGGGGCGCAGCCTGCGCCGAGGGGGCGTCGACCGCCCCGGCGGTGAGGAAGCCGGCTGCGGCGAGCATCCCGCCGGTGAGCAGAGAGCGCCGGGACAGACGCGCCTCGGCGACGTCGTTGAAGTGCCGGGCGGTGGACGGGTTGGACGGGACGTCGTCGGCGTCGACGTCGTCGTCGACGACAGCATCGGTGCCGGAGTGGGACAACGTGGTCACGCCATGGCTCCTGTCGGGCGTCCGGCGGCCGGTCCGCCGGTTCGCCGGCACGCTAGGAAGGCAACGTGGCAGCCGGTCTGATGTCCGCCGAACCAGGACGAAACGCCGGGTGGCGAGCAGGTGACGACCGCGTCACCCGGCCGTTCAGGCCGCCGCGGCCTCCGCCGCCCGGGCCAGCCGGCGCGCTCGGTGACGGGACGAGCGCAGCGTGTCGACGGTGAGCACGACCAGCGCCAGCCACACCAGCGCGAAGCCGGCCCACCGTGACGGCGGCATCGCCTCGCGGTACACCAGCACGCCGACCGCGAACTGCAGCACCGGCGCGAGGTACTGCAGCAGGCCGATGGTCGTCAGCGGGACCCGGCGCGCCGCCGCGGCGAAGAACAGCAGTGGCACGGCCGTCACCAGCCCCGTGCTGGCCAGGAGCAGCGCGTGACCGCTCCCCTCGCTCGTGAGCGTGCCGCGGCCGGAGACCTCCATCCACACGAGCACACCGAGGGCCGCCGGGGCGAGCAGCGCCGTCTCGGCGGTCAGGCTGGTCAGCGCCCCGACGCCGCGGCCGACCCTGTTCTTGACCAGCCCGTAGAAGGCGAAGGAGAAGGCCAGGGCAAGGGCGATCCACGGCAGTCCGCCGTAGTCGACGGTGAGCACCGCGACCGCCACGACGCCGATGCCGACGGCGGCCCACTGCCCCGGGCGCAGCGTCTCGCGCAGCACCAGCACCCCGAGCAGCACGGTGACGACCGGGTTGACGAAGTAGCCGAGCGAGGCCTGCACCACCTGACCGGAGTTGACCCCGTAGATGTAGACGCCCCAGTTCACCGCGATGACGGCGGCCGCCACGCCGAGCAGGGCCATCCGCCGTGGCGACCGCGCGACGTCCGCCACCTGCCGCCAGCCGCGCAGCACGAGCAGGACGACGACGCAGACCAACAGCGACCACACGACCCGGTGCAGCAGGATCTCGATGGCGCCGGCCGGCTCGAGCAGCGGGAAGTACAGCGGGAAGACGCCCCACAGGAGGTAGGCCGCGGCTCCGTACAGCGTGCCGCGCCGCACCTCGGATTCATGGGACGTCACGCCAGAACGGTAGTCGACCGGCTTCCCCGACGTGTCAGTGCGGCGGTGTGACGAATCGACATCGCACGCCCCCGGCGCGTGTGAGCCTGGTGTCCACCGTGGCGAGCGGCGCGTCGAGGGACTCCGCCAGCGCCACGTACCAGGCGTCGTACGGCGTGACGTTACGACGCAGCTCCCAGACCCGGGGAGCCAGCGGCGCGTAGGGGAACATCTCGACCGGCAGTGACACGAGGTGGCGGTGCGCCGAGGAGGCACCGGCGTCGGACAGGTCCCCA
>JBMOMI010000634.1:0-2252 GCA_049325235.1 Actinomycetota bacterium
GCGGCGACGTCTCTCAGGTCGCCTCCAGCCACCGCGATGACCAGGTCATATGCCTCATCTTCGCTCAGCGTCAACCGCCAGCCGTTCATGCCGTAGAACGCAATGGTGGCCGCGAGGGCAAGCCTCTTGTTGCCGTCGACGAGTGCGTGGTTGGTAGCCACCGAGTGGAGCAGTGCGGCTGCCTTGAGATGCAAGGTCGGGTAGGCGTCCCGACCGAACGCCGTGGCTGCCGGCCGGGCCACGGCCGCCTCCAGCAGACCGGCGTCCCGCACCTCCACGGCAGGCAGCACTCGATCGGCCACGTGCAGCAGCTCCTCGAGGGTGAGGTAGATCATTCCCCGAGGCGGCGCAGGGCGTCGGCGTAGCGTGGCAGCTCCTCGTCAAGCACCCGATCGAGGAGGTCGCGACGGCTCGTCCGCTCGATGTACTCGCGGACGGCTTGACGGGCGACCTCCTGCATCGACCTGCCCTCGAGCTGCGCCCGACGGCGGAGCGCCTCTGTCTCCTGCGGGTCGAGCCGAAGGGTCATCGCCACGTGCCGCATGGTAGCTCCGTCGATACCGTCTCGGGCCGTCAGGCGGCTACACCACGCTGAGCCCTACCGCCGCGAACTGACCGCGCACGCGCGCCAGCAGAGCGGCGTCCGGCGTCCGGGTCTCCTCGCACGGGTACGGCAGGCCCAGCGCCGCGTACTTCGCCGCCCCGAGGGAGTGGTAGGGCAGCACGTCCACCCGCTCGACGTTCCCGAGGCTCGCGGCGAAGGCCGCCACGCCGTCCACGTTGGCCTCGTCGTCCGTCCAGCCGGGCGCGAGCACGAACCGCACCCAGACCGGCGTCCCCTGACGGGCCAACCGCCGGGCGAACTCCAGCGTCGGGGCGACTCCCCGTCCGGTGAGCCGGCGGTAGGTGGCCGGGTCCCACGACTTGATGTCGAGCAGCACGAGGTCGGTTGCGTCGAGCAGCGCGTCGGAGGCGCGCCAGCCGAGGAACCCTGAGGTGTCCAGGGCCGTGTGCATGCCGAGCCCGCGCGCACCGGCGAGCAGGGCGGCAGTGAAGTCCGGCTGCAGCAGCGGCTCTCCGCCGGACACGGTGAACCCACCGCCGGACGCCGCGACGAACGCCGCGTACCGCGTTGCCTCCTCGACCACGGCCGAGGCCTTGGTCCGGCGTCCGGTCCTGCCCTGCCACGTATCGGGGTTGTGGCAGTAGGCGCAGCGCAGGGGGCACCCGGCCGTGAACGCGACGAAGCGTGTGCCCGGGCCGTCGACGCCGGTCGAGACGTCCCAGGAGTGGAGCGAGCCGACGACGTCGGTGCGCAGGGTCGTGACGGTCATCAGCAGCCCTCGTGGAAGGTGCGGTTGACGACGTCGAGCTGCTGCTCGAGGGTCAGGCGGACGAAGTTCACCGCGTACCCGGAGACCCTGATCGTCAGCTGCGGGTACTTCTCCGGGTGCTCCATCGCGTCGAGGAGCAGGGCACGGTCGAGCACGTTGACGTTCATGTGGAAGCCGCCCGATGCGGTGTAGCCGTCCAGGACGCCGACGAGGTTCGCCTCGCGCTCCGCGGGCGTGCGGCCAAGGCCGTCCGGGGTCACCGACACGGTGAGCGAGATCCCGTCCTGCGCCGCGTCGAACGGCAGCTTGGCCACCGAGAGCGCCGCGGCCACGACCCCGTGGCGGTCCCTCCCGTTCATCGGGTTGGCGCCGGGCGCGAACGGCTCACCGGCCCGCCGACCGTCCGGTGTGTTGCCAGTCGCCTTCCCGTACACGACATTGCTGGTGATCGTCAGGACCGACTGGGTGTGGACGGCGTCCCGGTACGTCGGGTGCCGGCGCACCTTGTCCATGAACGACTCCACGAGCTCGACGGCGATCGCGTCGGCCGCGTCGTCGTTGTTGCCGTACGTCGGGAAGTCGCCGGTCACCTCGAAGTCGACGGCGATACCCCGCTCGTCGCGCACCGGCCGCACCGTCGCGTGCCGGATGGCGCTGAGAGAGTCGGTCGCCACCGACAGCCCGGCGATGCCGCACGCCATCGTGCGCAGGATCTCCGTGTCGTGCAGCGCCATCTCGAGCCGTTCGTAGGCGTACTTGTCGTGCATGTAGTGGATGACGTTGAGCGCCTGCACGTACGTGCGCGCCAGCCAGTCCATCATCGCGTCGAGCCGCTCGCGGACCTGCCCGTAGTCCAGGACGTCGCCGGTGAGCGGGGGCAGCGCCGGGCCGACCTGGGCGCCGCTCACCTCGTCGCGA
>JBMOMI010000635.1:0-2251 GCA_049325235.1 Actinomycetota bacterium
CCGCATCGCGCTGGCGCCGCTGGCTGTCCCCGTGGAACCTGCTCACCGTGGCCGTCGTGGCCTGGGCGGCGCCGCGGCTCTGGCCGCACGTGGAGGCGGTGATCGGCGTACGGGCACGCAGCCACGCGCGCCCCGACTTTCGCGTCGTCACGCTTGCCGGTGACACTCTCACCGACGACGGGCTGCGGGGGAAGGTCGTCCTGGTGAACTTCTGGGCCACGTGGTGCCTCCCCTGCCGCGCCGAGATGCCTGCGCTCGAGGCGATGTACCAGCGGCATCGTGCGGCGGGGCTGGTGCTCGCCGGATTCAGTGTCGACCGGGGATCGGCGTCGGCCGTGGAGGAGTACGTGCAGAGGCGTGGGGTGACCTACCCCGTCGCGATCATCGGTCAGGCCGAGGAGGCCGCGTTCGGTGGGGTGCGCGGCTATCCGACGTCGTTCCTGCTCGACCGGCGCGGCGTCGTCAGGCACGCGGTCATCGGCCCGCTCGCTCCCGCCTCGCTCGAGCTCGCGGTGCGCCGCCTGCTTGCCGAGGCTAACGGCTCGCCGCCCGCGCCACCCTGACGGCCCCGCTGGCCGACAGCACGCGCTGCGCGGCCTCCGATTGCAGCCAGCCCAGGAAGCGTGCGACGGCAGGCGGCGGGTCGTCGCGGGTCACGAAGCAGGAGTCCCGCACCAATCGGTACGCGCTGCGCGCGACGGCGTCGGTGGTTGGTGAGGTGCCGTCGAGTGCGAGCGCGCGCAGCCGCCCCGCACGATGTGGCGGAGCGGCGCCCTTCCCAACGGTCGCGCGGCGTGCACCGTAGCACGCCTGACCTCTTCCGGTTGCCCCGTTTCATGCACGCATCGCGCCGTCGTCCGCTCCCGGTCCTCGTCCGGGCCGTCGTCACGCTCGTCCTGTCGGGCGCCGCCGTGCGCCCCGTCGCCGCCCAGCCGGCCGCGGGGCTCACCCTGGAGCGCCTCACCAGCTACCCGTTTCCCAACGAACTCAACGCCGCCAGCCGCGCCAACCGCATCGTCTGGGCCTTCAACGAGCGTGGCCTGCGCAACCTGTACGTTGCCGAGGGGCCCGACTTCGCCCCGCGGCGCCTGACCAACTACACGGAAGACGACGGCCAGGAACTCACCTCGGTGCAGCTGTCGGCGGACGGCCGGACGGTGGTGTACGTGCGCGGCGGCGACCACGGCTCCAACTTCGACGACGCGCTCCCGGTCAACCCGACGGCGATGCCGACGCCGGTGCGGGTGCAGATCTGGAGCGTCCCGTTCGAGGGAGGCGAGCCACGGTCGTTAGGCGAGGGCGACGAGCCGGTGATCTCGCCGCGCGGCGACCAGGTGGCCTTCACGCGCGACAACCAGATCTGGGTGGTCCCCATCGACGGCTCGGCGCCGGCGCGCCGCCTCTTCACCGCCCGCGGGAGCAACGGCGACCCGCGCTGGTCGCCCTCCGGCGACCGGCTCGCCTTCACGTCCAGCCGGGGCGACCACGCCTTCGTGGGCGTCTACCACGGGCCCAACGACCCCATCACCTGGGTGGCGCCGAGCACCAACCGCGACGGGTCGCCGCGCTGGTCGCCCGATGGTACGCGACTGGTCTTCGTGCGACGTCCGGGAGCCGGCGGCGCGGCGCAGAACGTCCTCGAACAGCGTCCGACGGCCTGGTCGCTCTGGACGGCCGATGCGCGCTCGGGCGAGGCGAAGCCGCTGTGGGTGTCGCCGAACACGCTCCGCGGCTCGGTCCCCAACACCCACGGCGGAGCCAACCTGCACTGGGCGGCCGGGGGGCGCATCGTCTTCCTGTCGTACATGGACGGCTGGCCGCACCTGTACTCCATCGCCGAGTCGGGGGGGACGCCGCTGTTGCTCACGCCGGGGAACTACATGGCGGAGTACATTCGCCTCTCGCCCGACGGACGCACGCTCGTCTTCGCGGCCAACGCCGGCGACACGCCGGGTGACCTGCATCGCCGCCACGTCGTGGCGGTGCCGGTGGACCGGGCGGCGCCGCGCGTCCTGACGCCGGGGACGGGACTGGAGTGGACCCCCGTCGTGCTCGGCGACGGCAGCACCGTCGCCTTCCTCGGCGCCACCGCGCAGCGCCCGCCGCTCCCGATGGTTGCCCCGTTAGGCGGCGGCCCCGCGCGCACCCTGGCGGCCGATCGCCTCCCCGCCGACTTCCCCTCGGCCCGGCTGGTCACGCCCAGGGCGGTGCAGTACACCGCCGACGACGGGGTGGTGGTCCACGCCCAACT
>JBMOMI010000636.1:0-2249 GCA_049325235.1 Actinomycetota bacterium
AGGCGTTCGGGCTGGTCTCGGTGCTGCTGGTGGCGGCCCTGACCGGAGCGGTCACCGGTCCGGTGGGCTGGCTGCCGTGGGCGGTGGCCGCGGGGGTCGCCGGCACCGTCGGGCTGGTGTCGTTCTACGCCGCCCTCGCGGCCGGCACGATGGGGGTGGTGTCCCCGATCGCGGCGCTCGGCGCGGTCGTGCCCGTCGCGATCGCCGTGGCCGCCGGGGAGCGGCCCACGGGCCTCCAGGCGGCCGGCATCGTCGTGGCGCTGCTCGGCGCCGCCGCCGCCAGCGGACCCGAGCTGCGGGGCGCGTCCCGGCGCCGTCCGGTGCTGCTCGCCGTCGTCGCCGGCACGGGCTTCGGTCTCGCGCTGTACTTCATCGGCGTGGGCTCGCAGACCTCCGCGCTCATGACGCTCGTCGGGATGCGGAGCGTCAGCGTCGGGGTCTTCCTCCTGGCGGCCGTGGCGCTGAGGACCCTCGGGGGACTGCGCCGGCGGGACGTCGTCCCGCTCGCCGGGATCGGGATCGCGGACGCCGGGGCCAACCTGGCCTTCGGGGTCGCCGCGACGATGGGGCTGCTGAGCGTCACCGCGGTGCTCGGCTCGCTGTACCCGGTGGTGACCGTGCTGCTGGCCCGCGGGGTGCTCGGCGAGCGGCTGGCCGGCATCCAGCAGGTCGGCGTCGCCGCGGCCCTGGGCGGGGTCGTGCTGATCTCGACGGGGTGACTTGCGAGGATCACCACGTGCCCGACGTCTCCGACAGCCCCTTCCTGCGCGCCTGCCGCCGCGAGCCGGTGCCCCACACCCCGGTGTGGTTCATGCGGCAGGCCGGCCGCTCCCTGCCGGAGTACCGGCGGGCGCGGAAGGGGACGACGATGCTGGAGGCCTGCCGGACCCCCGAGCTCGTCACCGAGATCACGCTGCAGCCGGTGCGGCGGTACGGCGTCGACGCGGCGATCCTCTACTCCGACATCGTCGTGCCGCTCGTAGCCGCCGGGGTCGACCTGGACATCGTGCCCGGCACCGGCCCGGTCGTCGCCGAACCGGTGCGCGACGAGGCCGCCGTGGCCGCGCTGCCCCCGCTGCACGCCGAGCAGGTCGCCTACGTCGACCAGGCGGTGCGGCTGCTGGTCGCCGAGCTCGGCTCCACCCCGCTGATCGGCTTCGCCGGAGCGCCGTTCACCCTCGCCAGCTACCTCGTCGAGGGCGGGCCGAGCCGCAACCACGAGCACACCAAGGCGCTGATGTACGGGCGGCCCGACGTGTGGGCGCGGCTCATGGAGCGCCTCGCCGACGTCACCACGACGTTCCTGCGGGTGCAGGCGCAGGCCGGCGCGGCCGCCGTCCAGCTGTTCGACTCGTGGGCCGGCGCCCTGCCGCTCGCCGACTACCGCGCGTTCGTGCAGCCCTGGTCGGCCCGCGTGCTGGACGGCGTCGCCGACCTCGGCGTCCCGCGCATCCACTTCGGTGTCGGCACCGGCGAGCTGCTCGGCGCGATGGCCGAGGCGGGCGCGGACGTCGTCGGCGTCGACTTCCGCGTGCCGCTGGACGAGGCGACCCGCCGGGTCGGCCCGGGCAGGGCGCTGCAGGGGAACCTCGACCCGGCCGTGGTCTTCGCGCCGTGGGAGGCGGTCGAGCCGCGCGTCCTGGCCACCCTGGAGGCCGGCCGCGCCGCGGAGGGGCACGTCTTCAACCTCGGGCACGGCGTCATCCCGAGCACGGACCCGGACGTCCTGGCCCGCGTCGTCGACCTCGTGCACACCGCGAGCACGAGGTGAGCAGACCCGTCGTCGGCGTCGTCGGCGCCGGCATCAGCGGGCTGGCGGCGGCCTGGCGGCTGCAGGCGTCCGGCCGCCTCGACGTCGTCGTGCTCGAGCAGTCCGGACGCACCGGCGGGGTGCTGCTGCGCGGGCCCGTCCCCGGTGGGCCGGACGGGCTGGTCGTCGACCTCGGCGCCGAGGCGATGCTCGCCCGGCGCCCCGAAGCGCTCGACCTGGTCGCCGAGCTGGGCCTGGCCGGCGACGTCGAGCACCCGGCGACGACCCGCGCGGCGGTGTGGTCGCGCGGGGTGCTGCACCCGATGCCGGCCGGCACGGTGATGGGCGTGCCCGGCGACCCCGCGGCGCTGGCCGGGCTGCTCGACGACGCCGAGGTGGCCCGCGTGGTGGCGGAGCCGGGGCGCGCGTGGCCGCCGGTCGACGGCGACGTGGACGTCGCCGGCTGGGTGTCCGCCCGCGTCGGCCGGGCGGTGGTGGA
>JBMOMI010000637.1:0-2248 GCA_049325235.1 Actinomycetota bacterium
TGTCATGGCGCCGACAGGAACAAGCCCAGCACCGAGCCGTACACCACGTGAGCGATCACTGCGACGACCGGCGTCTGCCGCCCGTAGGCCAGCGCCAGCAGGCCCGGAGGCTCGAGAACAGCGGTGGACGACGGCCCGGCCCGCTCGCTGGCCATCCGCGGGTGCAGCCCGGGCAACAGGGGCATGAGGATCGTCAGGGCGACCGCCGCGTGGGCCAGTCCGAACAGGGCACCGAGCCACCACGTGGCCAGGCCGAGGGCGGCGAAGCCGGCCGCGTAGAAGAGCGCGAATCCCTGACCGATCAGCAGGTGGACGGCGAAGCCGGCGACGCGGGCCTGGTCGGGGTCCTCGACCACGAGGGTGCCGAGCATCAGCGGCAGGTCCATCCGGCTCAGTCCGGCCATCTGGGCGACGATCATCACCGCGGTCAGGCCGCTGGTGGCGACGAGCCCCAGGACCGCCCAGCCGGACCAGTCCATCAGGGCCTCAGCTCGACGCAGCACTCCCCGGGCCGGGGCGCCAGGACCGCCTGCACGCCTTCGTTTCCCAGGCCGCGCAGCAGACCGTCGAGAAGCTCGCGGTTCATCCCGCAGACGAGGTCGCGCTGGCGGGCGGCCAGCGGATGGAACGGACAGTTACGCAGGCGGATCGTCCCGTCCTCGGTTCGGTAGGGCTCGTACCCGACCCGCTCCATCACGGGGATCGCCAGGTGGAGGGCCCTCTCCGGGCCGGTGCGGGTGAGTCGGTGGGCGGCCCGTTCCCCCTCACCGAGGGCGGTGCCGCGGTCGCGCGCGCCGCGCAGGGCGGCGGCGCGGGCGTTGCCGGAGTCTGCCTCGACGGCTACTGCGTCTACGAGCACCTCGCTGAGCAGGTCGAGCCGGCGCTGCGGGATCGAGACCGAGACCCGCGCCTGCGAGGGCTGGTAGACCTTGGGTGCTCGCCCCGGCCCGCGGGGGGCCCCAGGCGGCGAGGTGCGTGGCGCAGCCTCCAGCAGCCCGGCGTCCACCAGCTTGTCGAGGTGGAAGGCGGCGAGCTTACGGGAGATCCCCACCGAGGCGGCGGCCTCGTCGCGGGTCACGGGCCGGCCCTGCCGGCGGATGAACTCGTACATGGCTCGGCGGGACCCCTCGGCCAGGACCGCTACCGCCGTCAGGTCGTCCGACGCATCGTTCACGTCGACGACTTTAGACCAACGAGCGCTGCCAGAACAGTCTCCGGACGCAGATCTCTTGACGGGGAGAAGAATTACGACTAAGACTCGTTGGTGTAAAACACCGAGGGGCGGGAGTCTGTCATGACGGTTCGAGCGAACGATCAGGGTGTCGGCGCCGCAGGCCAGGCCGGGCCGGCGCGGCCCACCCTCCACCTGGCCGAGCGATCACCCGACAGCACGGACGCCGAGGCCGCTGCCGCCAGGTTCCTCGCTGCCCTCGGGGTCGACCTGACGGCGGAGAGCCTTCGCGACACTCCGCGCCGGATGGCGGCCGCTTACACCGAGATGCTGACCCCCCGGCCGTTCGAGCTCACGACGTTCCCCAACGACGAGCAGTACGACGAGCTCGTCCTCGCTCGTGCGCTGCCCGTGCACTCCGTCTGCGAGCACCACCTCCTGCCGTTCGTCGGCGTCGCGCACGTCGGGTACCTGCCCGGCGAGCGGATCATCGGCCTGTCGAAGCTCGCTCGCGTCGTGGAGATGTTCGCTCGGCGACTGCAGGTGCAGGAGCGGCTGACCCAGCAGGTGGCCGACTGGCTGCAGAGCGAGCTTCGGCCGCGGGGCGTAGGCGTCGTCATCGAGGCCGAGCACCTGTGCATGGCGCTGCGCGGTGTACGCGCCCCCGGCAGCACCACCGTCACCTCCGCCCTGCACGGCCGGCTCCGGGACGACGGCCGGTCCCGTGCCGAGTACCTCGACCTGGTCGGCGCCTCCCGGAGCCCGCGATGAGCCCACACGGCGACCCGCGGTCGCCGAAGGTGCCGTCCTCGTGGGAGGCGCCGGTGGTGGTCGTGGGCGCCGGGCTCGCCGGTGCCAGTGCCGCGAAGGCATTGCGTGCCCACGGGTTCGACGGCGAGGTGGTCCTCGTCGGCGACGAGCCGGAGCAGCCTTACGAACGGCCGCCGTTGTCCAAGGGGTACCTGATGGGTCGGTCACCTCGTGAGGAGGTCTTCGTCAACCCGCCGTCCTGGTACGCCGAGCACGGGGTCGACCTGCGGCTCGGGACCGCCGTGACCGCGATCGACCGAGCCGGCC
>JBMOMI010000638.1:0-2245 GCA_049325235.1 Actinomycetota bacterium
GACTCCGACGACGAGCGTGGCGGCCGGCGCCGGCGCGGGCGCTACCGCGACCGCAAGCGCCGGGGCCGGGGCGGCACCGAGCAGCTGCCCGACGAGACGCCCGAGGTGACCGAGGACGACGTCCTGCTGCCGGTGGCCGGCATCCTCGACGTCCTGGACAACTACGCGTTCATCCGCACCTCCGGCTACCTGCCCGGGCCGGGTGACGTCTACGTCTCGCTCGGCCAGGTCAAGAAGTACGGCCTGCGCAAGGGCGACGCCGTCACCGGCGCGGTCAAGCAGCCGCGCGAGGGCGAGCAGGAGAACAAGCGCCAGAAGTTCAACGCGCTGGTGCGGCTCGACACCGTCAACGGGATGACTCCGGAGCAGGCCAAGCAGCGCGTCGAGTTCGGCAAGCTCACCCCGCTGTACCCGCAGGAGCGGCTGCGCCTGGAGACCGAGCCGGGCATCCTGACGACCCGGATCATCGACCTGGTCGCCCCGATCGGGAAGGGCCAGCGGGGGCTCATCGTCTCCCCGCCCAAGGCCGGCAAGACCCTGGTGCTGCAGGCGATCGCCAACGCGATCACCGTGAACAACCCGGAGGTCCACCTCATGGTCGTGCTCGTCGACGAGCGGCCCGAGGAGGTCACGGACATGCAGCGCACGGTCAAGGGCGAGGTCATCGCCTCGACCTTCGACCGGCCGGCGGACGACCACACCACCGTCGCCGAGCTGGCGATCGAGCGCGCCAAGCGGCTCGTCGAGCTGGGCCACGACGTCGTCGTCCTGCTCGACTCGATCACCCGGTTGGGCCGCGCCTACAACCTCGCCGCACCGGCGTCCGGCCGCATCTTGTCCGGCGGTGTGGACTCCAGCGCCCTGTACCCGCCGAAGCGCTTCTTCGGCGCCGCGCGGAACATCGAGAACGGCGGCTCCCTGACCATCCTCGCCACCGCGCTCGTCGAGACGGGCTCGAAGATGGACGAGGTGATCTTCGAGGAGTTCAAGGGCACCGGCAACATGGAGCTGCGGCTCGACCGGCGCCTGGCCGACAAGCGGGTGTTCCCGGCGGTCGACGTCAACCCCTCCGGCACGCGCCGGGAGGAGATCCTGCTCGGCCGCGAGGAGCTGCAGATCGTCTGGAAGCTGCGCCGGGTGCTGACCGCGCTGGACTCCCAGCAGGCGCTCGAGCTGCTGATCTCCAAGCTGAAGGAGACGCGCAGCAACACCGAGTTCCTCATGCAGGTGCAGAAGACGACGCCCGTGGCCGGCAAGGGCGACGACGACTGACCCTGGAGGTCTGTCTGGGCGACGGGTCCCTTCGGCAGGAGGGGCCCGTCGCCGTCTTCGTCGAACCGGGTCAAGCCCAGCCCTTCGGACGCCGAAGAAGGCGGCATGAGCAGCGGGCAGGGTTCGCGTGTCCTCGTCGCCGACGACGACCGTGACATCCGCGACCTCATCGTCTTCAAGCTGCAGCAGGCCGGGTTCGTCGTGGACAGCGCGGGGGACGGCCTCGAGGCGCTCGACCTCGCGCGCTCGACCCGGCCCGACCTCCTGCTGCTCGATGTGATGATGCCCGGGCTGTCCGGGGTGGACGTCACTCGCGAGCTGCGCGCCGACCCGGCCACCGCCCGGACGCCGGTCATCCTGCTGACCGCCCGGGCGCAGGAGGCGGACGTCGAGACGGGGTTCGCCACCGGCGCCGACGACTACGTGGTCAAGCCGTTCAGTCCCCGGGAGCTGCTGAGCCGCGTCCAGGCCGTCCTGACCCGCGCCCGGTCATGACCGTCGCGACCGTCCTGCCGGTCGCGCTGCTGGCGATCGGCGGGTTCCTCGTGCTGCTCGGCCTGCTGACCGTGGCGCGCCGGGTGGTCCGCTGCCGCGCGGTGCGGCACCGGCGGGCGCTCGCCGAGTCGCTGCGGGCCACGGTTCTGGAGCTGGTCGCGGGTGAGCCGGACCAGGCGCGTGCCGCAGGTGACGTCCTCGTCCAGCTCGACTCGCGGCGGTGGAGCGCTGTCGAGCCGGACCTGGAGGGGCTGCTGCTCAAGGTTCGCGGCGAGACCCACCAGGCCCTCGTGTCCGTGCTGGAGCGGCGTGGCACCCTCGCCCGTGCCCTGCGCCGGACCAGGTCGCGGGACCCGGTGACCCGTGCTCGCGGCGCGGAGGTGCTCGGTGCCGCGGCCAGAACGAACGCCGTGGTGGACCTCGTGGAGCTGCTTCGCGACCGCGACCCGGACGTCCGGCAGGTCGCGGCCCGTGCCCT
>JBMOMI010000639.1:0-2242 GCA_049325235.1 Actinomycetota bacterium
CCAGGTCCGCGCCGTCCCCGAGCATGGTGGCGGTCCGTTCGTCGAAGCGGCGGTAGCCGGCGCGGCCGAGCGCGGCGACCCGGTCGCTCCACGCGGCGTCCCGCATCGCCTGCGGGGTGCGCCACCCGGCCCGGGACAGCTCACGCGCCGCGGCCACGGCCAGCCGGGACGAGATCCGCGCCGACAGCAGCACGGACAGCACGAGCAGCCGGTACAGCGGCGACGGGGCGTCCCGCAGGGTGATCCCCGCCTCCTCGGCGTACGTCCGGCCGTGCTCGGCGAGCAGGACGCCGGCGGTGGTCCCGTGGTGGTGCGGATGCGCTGCGGTCATCCCCCCACGATGCCCGGCCCGCGGCCGGCCGGGCCGCCGTCCACAGCCCGGCGGCGTCGGGCGACCACCTCGTGGGCCCTGTGGACGGCGGCCTCCAGCCTCCGAGCGTGGGCGCCGCGCCAGTACGGCCGCCCGCACCCGGCGCAGCGGGCGAACTCGTCGTACGTCCGGCGGGTCCCCGGCTGCAGGAGGTGCTCGACGGCTCCTCGCGGAACCGGTTCCAGCACTCCGCCGCAGGCCACGCAGCGGGTCCACGGCGCGAGGTCCGGGGCGAACCGGTCGAGCACGTCGTCGGCCTGCGGCTCGACGCCGTGGCCGCGCACGTACGCCCCCTGCGGCAGCGCCCGGCGGCGGAGCAGGCCACGGTCCTGGGTGAGCAGGACGCGCTGCTCGGCCGCCGCCCGCTCGACCAGCGCGGCGTCGTCGGCGTCCGGCTCGTACGCCGCGTCCAGCCCGAGGAGCCGCAGGCGGCGCGAGAGGGACCCCAGGTGCACGTCGAGGAGGAACCTCGGCGGGTTCGTGGGCGTGGTCTGGGGCCGCGACACCGGGCGGACGACGAGACACCCGGGGCCGGCCCGGCCCCCGGGATCGGCGCGCCGCCCGTCGAGCAGCAGCTCCCCCACCTCGGTCAGCGGCACGCCGAGGGACTCCACGACATGGCCGAGCGTCGACTCCCCGTCGACCCGCACCGGGACCGGCCCGGCCCGCCGCCGGGACGGCAGCAGGAAGCGAAGGTCGGCCCCGACGTCCACGAGCAGGACGTCGCTGGTCACGCCGGCCGCTCCTCCGGCACCGTCAGCCGGGCCGCCAGGGCGGGCAGGACCTCGCCGAGCGGCGCGTCGACCCGGACGTCGGCGCGGGCGTCACCGCGCGTGGGCCCGCGGTTGACGATGCCGACGGGTATCCCGCGCCTCGCCGCGTGCAGCACGAAGCGGTACCCGGACATCACGGTCAGGGACGACCCGAGCACGAGGAGGGCGCGGGCGGCGTCCACGAGCTCGAAGCAGCGGGCCACCCGGTCCCTCGGCACCGTCTCCCCGAAGAACACGACGTCCGGCTTGAGCGGCCCCGAGCCGCACTGCAGGCAGTCGAGGACGACGAAGCCCTCCAGCACGGCGTCCGGCACGTCGGCGTCCCCGTCCGGGTTGACGCGGGTGACCTCGGCAGCGAAGCCCGGGTTCGCCGTCCGGAACCGGGCGTCGAGCTCCGCGCGCGCGCTCACCGCGCCGCAGCACAGGCAGACGACGCGGTCGAGGCCGCCGTGCAGCTCCACCACGTCCGCCGACCCGGCCGCCTGGTGCAGCCCGTCCACGTTCTGGGTGATGACCGGCCCGACGAGTCCGAGCCCCTGGAGCCGCGCCACCGCCGCGTGGCCGGCGTTCGGCCGCGCCCGCGCGACCGTGCGCCAGCCGAGGTGACTGCGCGCCCAGTACCTCCGGCGACCGGACGCCGAACGCGTGAACTCCTGGAAGGTCATCGGCTGGCTGCGCCGCAGCGCACTCGAGGGGCCGCGGTAGTCGGGGATCCCCGAGTCCGTCGAAAGGCCGGCGCCGCTGAGCACGAGGACGCCGCCCGCGCCCACCAGCCCGTCCAGCCCGTCCAGCCCGTCCAGCCCGGCGCCCACGACAGGTGAGCGTACGTGCGGCGCGCGCCCGCCGCGCCCGTACCCTGGGAGCCGTCATGTCGGCTCTGCCCGCGGGGGACCCGCTCGAGGACCTGCGCGCCCGACTCCCGTTCCTGACCCTCGCCGACGAGCGCCGGCTGCGCCGCCGGCTGGACGGGCTGCGGTCGGTGCGCGACCGGGGCCGGCGCGCCCGGGCCCTGGAGCAGGTCGCGGGGGCGGTCGCCCGGGCCGAGCAGCGGGCCGCCCGCCGCCGCGCGGCGGTGCCGGAGGTCGCCTACCCGGACGAC
>JBMOMI010000640.1:0-2239 GCA_049325235.1 Actinomycetota bacterium
CCAGCACAACACCAGCAGCACCACACCCACACGAGGCCATTCGGCATCGACTTTTAAGCACGCTGTTGAGTTCTCAAGGAACAGACGCACACCCAGCCACCAGCCACACGACCAGCAGCCCGAGGGCGTTGCCCATCCATGGTGACCCGGCGGTGCCGGGGGCCGCGTCCGCGGTCCCGGTCGCCCCCGCAGGGCCGGCCCAGCCTAGCACCCGGGTTCCGTCGTGGTGACCGGCCCCGGGAGCTGACGTCTGGGGAGTTCGTCCGGGGGACCAGCCACCTCGCGGTGTCCGTTCCTCCCTGCCGGGCGAACGGGTGGAACAGTACGGAGGCCGCCCCGCGGGCGTCAAATCGGGCCCACGCCAGGCCTACGCCGCCACCTCGACCGCGCCGAGGGTGCGTCGTCCCCGCCGCAGGACGAGCCAGCGCCCGTGCAGCAGCTGCTCCACCGGCACGCCCGCCTGGGCGTCGGAGACCTTCACGTTGTTCACGTAGGCACCCCCCTCGGCGACCACGCGCCGTCCGGCGGACACGCTCGGGACCACGCCCGCTGCGGCGAGCAGGCGCGGGACGTCGGCGAGGTCCTCCTTGCGCACCTGGCCCACCGGCAGCTGCGCCAGCGCGTCGGCCAGGGTGCGCTCGTCGAGCGCGGCCAGCTCACCTCTGCCGAACAGGGCGCCGGCGGCCGCCTCCGCGCGCGCCGCGGCGTCCGCGCCGTGCACGAGCGTGGTGACGTCGCGCGCCAGCACGCGCTGCGCCTCCCGGGCGAAGGGCCGCTCGGACGTGGCCCGCTCCAGCTCGGTGATCTCCTCGGGGGTGCGGAAGGTGAAGACCCGCAGGTAGCTCCCCACCGACGCGTCCTCCGCGCCCAGCCAGAACTGGAAGAACGCGTAGGGACTCGTGAGCTCGGGGTCGAGCCACACGGTCCCGCCCTCGGTCTTGCCGAACTTGGTGCCGTCGGCCTTCGTCAGCAGTGGCGTGGCGAGCGCGTGGACCCGGTGTCCCTCGACGCGCCGGATGAGCTCGCACCCGGCGGTGATGTTCCCCCACTGGTCGCTGCCCCCCAGCTGCAGGGAACAGCCGTGGCGCCGGTGCAGCTCCAGGTAGTCGTTGCTCTGCAGCAGTACGTAGCTGAACTCGGTGTAGCTGATCCCCGTCGTCGCCAGGCGGGCAGCCACCGCCTCGCGGTCCAGCATGCGGTTCACGCTGAAGTGCTTCCCGATGTCGCGCAGCAGCTCGATCGCGGACAGCGACCCGGTCCAGTCGAGGTTGTTGACCATGAGCGCGGCGTTGGGGCCGGTGAAGTCCAGGAACGGCTCGACCTGGCCACGGATCCGGTCCACCCAGGCCGCCACGACGTCGGGGTCGTTGAGTGTGCGCTCCCCCGACGCCTTCGGGTCTCCGATCAGCCCGGTCGCCCCGCCGACCAGGGCGACCGGGCGGTGACCGGCGAGCTGGAGCCGGCGGGCGGTGAGCACCTGGACGAGGTGACCGACGTGGAGGCTCCGCGCGGTCGGGTCGAAGCCCACGTAGAAAGTCATGGGTCCGGCGTCGAGGGCCTCACGCAGCGCGACCTCATCGGTCGACTCGGCCACGAGGCCGCGCCAGCGCAGCTCGTCCAGGATCTGCGTCATGGGGCAAGCCTGCCCGATCACCGGCGAGACCGGCGACGCGGTACCGCGGGGCGGTACACCGACACCGTGGGCTCGTCGACCGCCCAGTACCGCCAGGGGTGTGCGACGGCGTCCCCGCCGACTCCGCTGACGCCGACCCGCGGACCGGTGCGCACCCGCTCGCGCGGCACCGGGCTGCCCGCGAGCACCCGCAGGTGCGAGCCCGGCACGCAGACGTCGTCCCCGGAGTGCTCCCCGACCAGGCCGAGGCAGGCGGCGAGGCGCGCCGGCCCGCGAGCGAGGTCCCGGTCCGACCGGGCGGCAGGACGGCGCTGCCGGGCGAGGTCGTGGCCGGACACCACCTCCCCGGCCCGGAGCAGGACGGCGGAGGCGTGACCGTCTGGGCCGCAGACGAGGTTGGCGCACCAGTGCATGCCGTACGTGAAGTAGACGTACACGAACCCGGGGGGGCCGAACATCACCGACGTGCGTGGCGTCGGGCCCCGGAACGCGTGGGACCCCGGGTCGTCCGTCCCCGCGTACGCCTCGACCTCGGTGAGCCGCACCGCGACCGTGCCGGCGTCGTCCGTGCGCACCAGGACGCGGCCGAGCAGGTCGGGTGCGACG
>JBMOMI010000641.1:0-2217 GCA_049325235.1 Actinomycetota bacterium
TCGGCGGCGCGCTCGGCCTCCCGCTGGCGCTCCAGCTCGGCCTCGGCCGACTCCAGGGCGGCCGTGGCGGCCTCGTGCTCGGCGTCCAGGCCCTCCTCGCCCTCCTCGACGCCCGCGACCTGGCCCTCCAGCGCGGCGAAGTCGGCCTGGGCATGCGCGCCGCGGCGCTCGGCCTCGACCAGCGCCTCGCGCAGCCGGCCGATCTCGCCCTCGGCGGCCTCCACGCGGCTGCGACGCGCGGCGACCTGGCCGGCGAGGCGCGCCAGCCCCTCCCGCCGGTCCGCCGCGGCGCGCAGCAGGGCCGCGACGCGGCGGTCCTCCTCGGTCAGCGCCTCCTCGGCGGCGCGGCGGGCCTCCACGGCACGGTCCAGCGCGGCGCGCAGGTCCTGCACGTCGGCGGCGAGCCCGGCCTCCTCGGCCCGGACCCGCGCGGCCTGCGCGTCCAGGTCGTCCGGGTCACGGCCGACGGCCGGCTCGTCGGCCGGCGTCCCCAGCAGGCGGGTCCGCTCGGCGGCCAGCGTCGCCGTCCCGCGCAGACGCTCCCGCAGCGACTGCAGCGCGTAGTACGTGTCGGAGGCGGCCCGCAGGCGCGGAGCCGCCTGCTCGGCGACCCGCTCCAGCTCCGCCAGCCGTGTCCGGGCGGCGGCCAGCGCCTGCTCCACCTCCGCCCGCCGCTCCCGCAGCGCGGTCTCGTCGGCGATCTCGGCCTCGAGGGTGGCGGTCAGCTGCACCAGCTCGTCCGCGAGCAGCCGGGCGCGGGCGTCGCGGACGTCGGCCTGCACGGTCTGCGCCCGGCGCGCCACCTCCGCCTGCCGGCCCAGCGGGCCGAGCTGGCGGCGGATCTCCGCGGTGAGGTCGGTGAGCCGGGCCAGGTTGGCCTGCATCGCGTCCAGCTTCCGCAGCGCCTTCTCCTTGCGCTTGCGGTGCTTGAGGACGCCGGCCGCCTCCTCGATGAACCCGCGCCGCTCCTCCGGGGTGGCGCGCAGCACCGAGTCCAGCTGGTTCTGGCCGACGATGACGTGCATCTCCCGGCCGATACCGGAGTCGGACAGCAGGTCCTGGACGTCGAGCAGCCGGGCCGGCGTCCCGTTGATGGCGTACTCCGAGCCGCCGGACCGGAACATCGTCCGCGTGATCGTCACCTCGGTGTAGTCGATCGGCAGCAGCCCGTCGGAGTTGTCGATGGTCAGGCTCACCTCGGCCCGCCCCAGCGGCGGCCGCCCGGCCGTGCCGGCGAAGATGACGTCCTCCATCTTCCCGCCGCGCAGGCTCTTGGCGCCCTGCTCCCCCATCACCCAGGCCAGCGCGTCGACGACGTTGGACTTCCCGGAGCCGTTCGGGCCGACCACGCACGTGATGCCCGGCTCGAGTCGCAGCGTGGTCGCCGACGCGAAGGACTTGAAGCCCTTCAGCGTGAGGGTCTTGAGGTGCACGAGTCGCCTTGCTCCTGACCGGGGCTCCTGACCGGGGCTCCTGACCGGGCTGATGTCGGCGGCCACCTTAGCCCGGCACATCGGGACCTTGGCCCCCCCGACGAGCTGCCGGACGTGCTCCCTAGGCTTGGTCGCGGGGCCGGCGCGTGCCGGCCCCGGCCGTCGTGGAGGAGCACCGTGGACCCCCTGGACCTCGCCCGTCTGCAGTTCGGCGTGACGACCGTGTACCACTTCATGTTCGTCCCGCTGACCATCGGCCTCGCGCCGCTCGTGGCGATCCTGCAGACCGCCTGGTACCGCACCGGCGACGAGCGCTACTACCGCCTGACGCGCTTCTTCGGGAAGCTGTTCCTGATCAACTTCGCGATCGGGGTGGTCACCGGCATCGTCCAGGAGTTCCAGTTCGGCATGAACTGGAGCGAGTACTCGCGCTTCGTCGGGGACGTGTTCGGGGCGCCGCTGGCGATCGAGGGCCTCGCCGCGTTCTTCGTCGAGTCGACGTTCCTCGGGCTGTGGATCTTCGGGTGGGACCGTCTCCCCCGCCGCGTGCACCTGGCGACGATCTGGGCCGTCGCGCTGGCCACCTGGGCCAGCGCGTACTTCATCATCGCCGCCAACTCGTTCATGCAGCACCCCGTCGGGGTGCGGTTCAACCCCGAGTCGGGCCGGGCGGAGCTGGAGAGCATCTGGGCCCTGCTGACGAACGTCACGACGCTCGCGGCGTTCCCGCACGTCGTGACCGGCGCCCTGCTCACCGGCGGCACGTTCATGGCGGGCGTCGCCA
>JBMOMI010000642.1:0-2215 GCA_049325235.1 Actinomycetota bacterium
GGCATCCGGCTACGGTCCCTCGCAGCCCGCCCGGGACACCCCCGGGGGGTCGGTCGAGGAGGACCAGATGCGAGCACGCAGCCGGTGGACGGCGATCGCCGTCGCAGCAGCGCTGACAGCGGGACCCGGGACGATCGCCTCCGCCCACCCGGATGGCGGCGGAGCGAGGGAGCTCTTCCCCGGAGAGGGCGTGGCGGACGGCGACAAGCAGGACGGCGGGACCACCGGGCACCTGCCGGCCACGCAGGAGAACGTCACCGTGGTGGGCAAGGGCGGCGTGACGAACCCGGGAGGCACCCAGGGCCGCGTCTCCGACGTCGCTGCGTTCGGGAACTACGCCTACCTCGGGGCGTTCCGCGACCCGGTCTGCGAGCGCGGCGGCGTCCACGTTATGGACATCAGCGACCTGGCCAACCCGGTGGAGGTGCCCGAGGCGTTCATCCCCACCAGCGCCGGCTCGTACGTCGGTGAGGGTGTGCAGGTCATCGAGATCGGCGACCGTGACGTGCTGATCCACAACAACGAGACCTGCCCGGGCGCCACGCCGACTGACGGCACGTCCGGCGGGATCAACCTGTGGGACGTCACCGACCCGACCGCGCCGGAGAACCTCGCGATGCACGTCGGGGACACGGACGGCGGCAAGAACGCGAACACCGTGCACAGCATGTTCGCCTGGAACGACGAGCGCGCCGGCCGCACCTACGTCGTCCTGGTCGACAACGAGGAGACCACGGACCTCGACATCATGGACATCACCGACCCGAAGAACCCGGTGATGGTCAACGACACGCTCGACCTGGTCGAGCTGTTCGGCGTCGACCAGGACTCCCCGGCGAACCTCACGTCGATCTTCGCCCACGACATGACCGTGGTGAAGACCGGCAGCAAGTACGTCATGAACGTCGGCTACTGGGACGGCGGGTACGTCCTGCTCGACGTCACCGACCCGACCAACGTCAGGCTGATCGCCGAGAGCGACTACGCCGAGCTCGACGAGGAACGCCTCGCGCGCGACCACGAGATCTCCCCGGAGGGCAACGCGCACCAGTCCGAGCTCTCTCCGGACCGGCGCTTCCTCATCGGCACCGACGAGGACTTCAACCCGTTCCGCGTCGTCGCCACGATCGACTCCGGGCCGTACATCGGCACCGAGTACGTCGCCGTGCAGGCCAACGACACGCCCCCGATCGACCAGGACACGACGATCAGCGGCGCTCCGACATTCGTCGGCCAGGCCTGCGAGGGGCTCGCCACTGGAGACGGGGTGGCGCTCGTCGAGCGAGGAGGCTGTCTCTTCCAGGTCAAGCTCGACAACATCACCGCCGCCGGCTACGACGCCGGGATCGTCTTCAACAACTCCGCTGGCTGCGACGCTCTGGTGACGATGGGTGCCACCGGCACGATCCCGTTCGTCTTCGTCAGCCGCACCACCGGGCTGCAGCTGCTCGGCTCGCAGGAGCTGGCGTGCGAGACCGCAACACCGGCCGCCGGCACCGAGGTCTCGGCCACCACGATCCAGGCCGTCTTCGACGGCTGGGGCTACGTGCGGTTGTTCAAGACGGACGTCCCGCGTTCCCCGAAGAAGACCGAGGGGTCGATCACGCAGATCGACACCTACGCCGTCCCGGAGTCGCAGGACCCGGCGTACGCCACCGGCTTCGGTGACCTGTCCGTCCACGAGGTCGCGATGGACCCGAACGAGCGCCTCGCCTACCTGTCGTACTACGCCGCCGGGTTCCGGGTCGTGAAGTACGGCGACAAGGGCCTGCAGGAGGTCGGGTCCTTCATCGACGAGGGTGGCAACAACTTCTGGGGCGTCGAGGTCTACGAGCGGGACGGCGAGACGTACGTGCTGGCCAGCGACCGCGACTTCGGGCTCTACGTCCTCCAGTACACCCCGTAGCAGCGGGCACGCGAGGGGCCCGGCCGTCCGCGGCCGGGCCCCTCGTCGTCGCCTAGGGTCGGGCCATGCGCCGCCGGACGACATGGGTCATCTCGGGCACTGCCGCAGCGGTGGCTGTCGCCCTGGTCGTCGCCCTGGTCGTCGTCCAGCAGCGCCGCGCGCGGGAGGAGGCCCGGGACGCCGCCGCCGCACGCGCCGCGCAGGCCGTCGCCGAGGCGTGGGCGTCCGGCGACCTGTCGGCCGCGCCGGTCGAGGGCGACCCGGCCGCCGTCCAGGAGGCCTACGCCGCCACGGTCGCCGGGCTGGGCG
>JBMOMI010000643.1:0-2210 GCA_049325235.1 Actinomycetota bacterium
GCGTGGACGAGCACACGGTCCAGGCCATCGAGGACGTCGCCCGGCAGGTCGCCGGGGTCGAGCACGTCGACCGGGTCCGGGCCCGCTGGACCGGGCACCGGCTCGAGGCGGAGGTGGACATCGCCGTCCCCGGTCACCTCACCGTGCAGGCCGCGCACGCGGTGGCCGAGCACGTGCACCACGACATCCTTCACCGCGTCCCGCACGCTGAGCACGTCGCCGTCCACGTCAACCCCGCGCACGACCCGACCGCGCACGAGCTCACCGGGCACCACGCCAGCGCGGAGGCGCGTCGCCGGTACCGGGAGCGTCGCTCGTTGATCTGAGCTCAACGGCCCTGGTTGTGCCTGCGCCACGAGGTGCGGAGCACGCCGTTCGCCTCGGGCAGGCGCCCGGTCGCCACAGGCAACACCTCCGCCGCGTCGGCGACGGCATCGGCGGCCTCGACGTGGGGGAACAGGTGCCCCAGCACGTCCGGACTCGACGTCTCGCACACGGCGGCGAGGATTCCTCCGGTCGCTCGCACCACCTCGGCGAGCTCCGGCGTGTCCGGCTCGCCGTCGAGGACGACGTCGAAAGGGACGTACCCATGCTGCCGCGGCGCGGTCAGCTGCCCGGCGTAGCCCACGAGATCGCTGGCGATGGGCAAGACGTCGCACGGCAGTCCCAGTCGAGGTGTCCCGCGGGCCTCGACCAGTCGGCGTCGCGACAGTGGTGGGTTAGGAGAGTTGGCAAGCTTTAGGTCAGGCAGATAAAGCCCACTAAAGCTAATAACATTGCTCTGTGGACCCCATCCTCAACCCGTACACCCCGAACGCGGGAGCGCAACCACCGGCGATCCTCGGGCGTGACGACCAGCTGCAGCGCTTCGATCTTCTGTTGCGGCGGCTGCGCCGAGGTCGCACAGAGCAGTCCATGATCATCACCGGGCTGCGGGGCGTGGGCAAGACCGTGCTGCTGGGGCGGTTCTTCAAGACCGCCCTCGCGCAGGACTGGGTCGTCATCGACGAGGAAGTGAGCAAGCATGACGATGACGACTTCCGACGCAACTTGGCCTCCTGGATCAGAACTGCGCTGTTCACGCTCTCACCCAAAGCACGCTGGAACGATCGGCTCAAGCGCGCGGCGTCGGTACTCAAGTCCTTCTCCGTGTCCGTTGACCCCGAAGGCACACTGACCGCAGGCATCGATCTCGACGCCCAAGAGGGAGTAGCCGACCGGGGATCCCTCCAGCACGACCTCACCGACCTACTCGTCGCGGTCGGGGAAGCAGCTCAGTCTGCGGAAAGGGGCCTCGTCCTGCTGTTCGACGAGGTGCAGTTCTTGTCCAAGCCTCAGTTGGAGGCGCTCATCACGGCGCTCCACAAGACCGTTCAGCGGGCACTGCCGGTGACCATGGTGGGTGCGGGTTTGCCGCAGATCGCGGAACTCGCCGGCGACGCCAGGTCCTACGCCGAGCGCCTCTTCGTCTTTCCGGCGATCGGCAACCTGGAAGGGGAGGATGCGCGGCGGGCTCTCACGGAGCCGGCCGAGCAAGAAGGCGCCATGTGGACGGACGATGCCCTGGATCTCGCGGTGAACGTCACCGGCGGCTACCCCTACTTCCTGCAGGAGTTGGGGTACGCGGTGTGGCCCATCGCTCGAGGCGGTCGCATCACTCGGACCGACGTTCGCGACGCCCTTCCGCAGTACGAGGCCAAGCTCGACTCCTCCTTCTTCCGCGTACGTCTCGATCGAGCCACGGACCTGCAGCGCGTCTACCTACGAGCAATGGCGGACCTCGGGCCGGAACCTCAGAAGGCAGCTGATGTCGCTGCTCGGATGGGCCGGACCTCACCTCAGGTTGCCCCGACCCGGGCCGAACTGATCAACATGGGCTTGCTCTACACCCCGGAACACGGGTACGCCGCCTTCACCGTGCCGCACTTCGATCAGTTCATGCGGCGAACCATGCCTACATTGGTGGTCCCACCCGTTCGCCGACGCCAGCAGGCCAGACGAGACGTGTGAGACCACCAGGTCACGCCCATCAGGGGCCGCGGGACCGAGGACCGACGGCCCTTGCGCCTTCGACTCCTGCTCGTCCAGGGTGTGGCCAGGCGGGAGGGGGAGCCATGACACGCATCGCGGGCGAGATCGCCATCGCCGCCCCGGTGGAGCGCGTGTTCGACGTCGTCGCCGACGAGCGCAACGAGCCGCGCTACAACCCG
>JBMOMI010000644.1:0-2205 GCA_049325235.1 Actinomycetota bacterium
CGGCCTGCTGCCCGTCGCCGGTCGGGGCGCCGCCCGGCTGCTCGCCGGCCTCGCCGATGATGGCGAGCTTCGCGCCGACCTCGACCGTCTCGTCCTCCTCGACGAGGATCTGGGTCAGCGTCCCGGCGAAGGGCGAGGGGATCTCGGTGTCCACCTTGTCGGTGGACACCTCCAGCAGCGGCTCATCGACCTCCACCGTGTCGCCCACCTGCTTGAGCCACCGAGTAACAGTGCCCTCGGTGACGCTCTCGCCCAGGGCGGGCATCTCCACGGAGTTCGACATCGTTCAGCTCTCCGATCCTCGGGGGTGGTGGGGTCAGCCGTGCGCGTGCAGGGGCTTGCCGGCCAGGGCCAGGTGCGCCTCGCCCATCGCCTCGTTCTGGGTCGGGTGCGCGTGGATCAGCTGCGCGACCTCCTCGGGGTAGGCCTCCCAGCTGACGATGAGCTGGGCCTCGCCGACCTGCTCGCCCATCCGGGCACCGACCGCGTGGACGCCGACGACCGGGCCGTCCTTGACGCGCACCAGCTTGACGAAGCCCTGCGTGGCCAGGATCTGGCTCTTGCCGTTGCCGCCGAGGTTGTACTCGTAGACCTCGACGGCGTCGTCGCCGTGCGCCTCCTTGGCCTGGGCCTCGGTGAGCCCCACGGAGGCGACCTCCGGGTCGCAGTAGGTCACGCGCGGGATGTTCGCCTCGACGATGGGCACCGGGTTGAGCCCGGCGATGTCCTCGGCGACGAAGATGCCCTGCTGGAAGCCGCGGTGCGCGAGCTGCAGGCCCGGCACGATGTCGCCGACGGCGTAGATGCCGTCGACGTTGGTCCGCAGCCGCTCGTCGGTCGGCACGAAGCCCCGGTCGAGCCTCACGCCGTTCTCCTCGTACCCGAGGCCCTCGGTGACCGGGCCACGGCCCACGGCGACGAGCAGCAGGTCCGCGTCGATGGTCTCGCCGCTCTCGAGGGAGACCCGCACGCCGCTGTCGCTCTGCTCCGCTCCGGAGAACTTCACCCCGGTCTTGAAGTTGATCCTGCGGCGGCGGAACGCCCGCTCCAGGGCCTTGCTCGCCGCCTCGTCCTCGGCGGGGACCAGCCGGGGGAGTGCCTCGATGATCGTCACGTCGGCGCCGAACGACTTCCACACGCTGGCGAACTCGACCCCGATGACGCCGCCACCGAGGACGACGACGCTGCTCGGCACGTAGTCGAGCTGCAGGGCCTGGTCGCTGGTGATGATGCGGCCGCCGATCTCCAGGCCCGGCAGGGTGCGCGCGTAGGAGCCGCTGGCCAGGACGACGTTGCGGCCCCGGTAGCGCTGGCCGTTCACCTCGACCGTGTCCTTGGCGACGAGGCGACCCTCGCCCTCGACGAGCGTCAGCTTGTGCGCCTTGGCGAGGCCCTGCAGGCCCTTGTACAGGCGCCCGACGACGCCGTCCTTGTACTTGTTCACGCCGGCCATGTCGATGCCGGCCAGCGACGTCTGGACGCCGAAGGCCGCGCCCTCGCGCGCGGTGTCGGCGACCTCGGCCGCGTGCAGCAGCGCCTTGGTCGGGATGCACCCTCGATGCAGGCACGTGCCGCCGAACTTGTCCTTCTCGACGATGGCGACGCTCAGCCCCAGCTCGGCGGCGCGGAATGCGCACGCGTAGCCGCCGCTGCCCCCTCCCAGGATGACGACGTCGAAGACCTGCCCGTCGGCGGAGTCGGCCACGGAACGCTCCCTTGCGTGTCGAAAGTTGCTCGCCGGGCCCAATCCTGGCACTAGTCGGCAATCACGTCGCGGGCGGCTCCGGTGGGACGTGCGGCGGTCGGTGATCTCTGGGAGGTAGCGTCCGGGGTCATGGGCCTGTTCTCGAGCTTCCGGCGACGCCGCTCGCCGGGTGCCGGCTCGTCGGCGAAGGCGGCTCGTGGCGCGGCGTCCCGGCACCTGGAGGACTTCGCGCGGACTCGTCGCGGGGTCGAGGGATTCGTCGAGCCGGCGACCACGGTGACGCCGGCGACCCTCCTGCTCGTCGCCCACGACGGTGAGTGGACGCGGCGGCCGGTGCCAGACCGGGACACCGCGTTCGGCTTCGCCCGCAGGCTCGGCATCCCCGTCTACGACATCAACCTCGCGGGCTACCCGCTGCGGATGCGGGACTACAACGCCCGCAACCGGAAGTCCCCGGACGACGGCGGCGCCGCACCGGCCTGAGCCGGTACGGCGCCGCG
>JBMOMI010000645.1:0-2200 GCA_049325235.1 Actinomycetota bacterium
CCACCTGGACCCCTCCCACGCGGCGACACCCAACAGCGGCCGTCGAGGAAACCCGGAAAGAACGGTCACACCCAGATCCAGTCCAGTCGCTCATTCGGACCCACGGAAACGGCAGGAGAACCAGAAGTGACCGGCCATGCGTCCCCGCAGCAGACGGTGCAACCCCGCCCGGGCGGCCGGAGAGTGCTCGTGGGCACGCTCGATGACGTACATGTGGGTGAGGCCCAAGGTGGCGACCAGTCCGACGAGGAAGCCGATCGCGAGCTCGGTCTGCACCTGCTCGAGACGGTCCCCCACGGCGAGCACGAGCAGCGTCAGCCCCATCGACGAGGTCAGCGCGTGGGCGATGAACTGTGCCGGCACCAGCGCCGAGTGCCACAGGCGGATCGACAGTCCCTCGTACATCACCATGCCGGGGTAGGCGATGATGAGCGCAGCGGCGGCGAAGGCGACGGCGATCATCACCTGTGCCGTCAGGTTGGCCTCGAGGAAGGGCTCATCGGTCCACGGCAGAGCCTCGAACCAGCCGGGGAGCAGGTAGACGGCGCCGACGATGAGGAAGACGAAGTCGGCGATCGCGCCGCGTGCGATCCACGACCGGTCAGGCCGCTTCAGCGCCTTGAGCACGCGTTCCGGCCGACCGAGGTCGAGGATCAGGATCAGCCCGCCGATGCCGACGAGGACGAGACCGAGGACGTCCAGGAGGGACAGTCCGAGAACCGTTCCGGTGTCGGCGATGGAGAACGCGTGCCGCACCATGAACGTGCCGGCTCCCAGCCCCATCGCCCAGAACCACAGAGCGTGCGGGAACCGCCAGTACGGCTGTGGGACCAGGTGGGGGGCGAACCGGTCGTAGGTCCGCTCCCGTTCGATCAAGGTGGGTTCGATCAGGGTCGGTGTGGTCATGCCTGCCTCCGGTCAAGGGTGCCGGCGTCGCCGGCCTTCGGTGCCAGGGTCGCGGCCGGGCCGCGGGGTTGGGTATAGGTCCTTCGACCCGGAAACCGACGAGGACTTGCGCCGGTAGGGTGCCGATCACGGCGGCCCTCGCCGCGACGTGAGGAGTCCGGGGAGTCCCGGCACGAGGAGGCACAGGACTATGGCGGAGCCAGCGGAGTACCTGCCAGCGGTCTACCAGGAGTTCCGGGACCGCTACCCGGCGGTCGCCGCAGCCCAGGACGCCCTAGCACGGGAGATGACGGCTGCTGCGCCGTTCGACGAGCGCACCGTGCGGCTGCTCAAGCTGGCCCTCGCCGTCGGCTCGCAGTCCGAGGGTGCGGTGCGCTCGAACGCCCGCAAGGCTCTCTCGCTGGGTGTCACCCCCGACGAGCTGCGGGCGGTCGCCATGCTGGCGGTGACGACGTGCGGGTTCCCCACCGCGATCAGCGGCCTCGGGTGGGTCGACGACGTGGTGGCTGCGCAGCCGCAGCAGGGCTGAGCCCCGCCGCGACCGCGCAGCCAGCCGTCGCGGCGCGGTTACCGGCTCCCCACGGCAGCGGGCCGAGGCGTCTCCTCGCTGTCCGCGTCCTGAGTGAGCATCCGGGTCAGGCGGTGGCCCTCGACGTCGAGGTTGGGCAGGATGCGGTCCAACCAGCGCGGCAGCCACCACGCCTTGTCTCCGAACAGCGCCATCAGCGCCGGGGTCAGGGTGATCCGGACCAGGAACGCGTCGATGAGGATGCCGATCGCCAGGGCGAACCCGATCTGCTTGATCATGACGTCGTCGGTGAAGACGAAGCCGGCGAAGACCGAGACCATGATGACGGCGGCGGCGACCACGACCCTGCTCGCCTGGTCGAACCCGTGCACCACGCTGGCGCTGCCGTGGTGACCGTGCACGTAGGCCTCTCGCATCGAGGAGACCAGGAAGACCTGGTAGTCCATCGCCAGGCCGTACAGGATCCCGGTGGCGATCACCGGGATGAAGCTCATCAGCGGCCCGCCGGTGTCGATGCCCACCAACGACCCGAGCCAGCCCCAGGAGAACACCGCGGTGGTCACCCCGAGCGTCGCCAGGATGCTGAGCAGGAACCCGATGGTCGCCTGGACGGGGACGACGACCGAGCGGAACACCACCAGGAGGATGAGCAGCGACAGGACGACGATGAGCGCCAGGTAGACCGGGACGATCTCGGCGAGGCGATCGGACATGTCGATCGCGATCGCGGTGAAGCCGGTGACACCGATCACGACGTCGTGGGCA
>JBMOMI010000646.1:0-2199 GCA_049325235.1 Actinomycetota bacterium
CACGTCGTCGTCCTCGCCGGCGACGCGCCGTTCGCTCCGGCGGCGGTCCCCGCCCTGCTCGCCGCACTGCGCCGGGACCCCGTCGCCGACGTCGCCGTCGCGGAGGGCCCCGACGGGCACACGCAGCCGCTGCTGGCCGTCTACCGCACGCCCGCCCTCGGACGTGCCGTCGACACGGACCTCTCGTCCCGGCCCGCGCGGGCGCTGATGGACCACCTGGCGGTGGTCCGCGTCCCGGTCGCCGAGGAGACGCTGCTGGACGTCGACACCGCCGCCGACCTGGCGCGGGCCCGCCGGACGGCGCGGGCACGGCTGCGCTCGTGAGGCGGGGCTCCTAGGGTCGAGCCCATGAAGGCGGTGACGATCCGTGAGCCCGGCGGTCCGGAGGTCCTCGAGCTGACCGAGGTGGACGACGTCCACCCCGGACCGGGGGAGGTGCGCATCGAGGTGGCCGCCTCCGCGGTGAACCGTGCCGACCTCATGCAGCGGATGGGCCACTACCCGCCGCCGCCGGGGGCGCCGGCGTGGCCGGGCCTGGAGTGCTCCGGGACGATCGCGGAGCTCGGCGACGGCGTCAC
This sequence comes from Actinomycetota bacterium, assembly GCA_049325235.1. GTDB lineage: Bacteria > Actinomycetota > Actinomycetes > Actinomycetales > SCSIO-59966 > SCSIO-59966. The sequence continues at coordinate 579 of JBMOMI010000646.1, forward strand.
CGGCTGGGCGGTGGGCGACCAGGTCTGCGCGCTGCTGTCGGGCGGCGGGTACGCCGAGCAGGTGGTCGTGCCGGCCGGCCAGGTGCTGCCGGTGCCGGCCGGGGTGGACGTCGTCGACGCGGCCGCGCTGCCGGAGGTGGTGTGCACGGTGTGGTCGAACGTCTTCATGGCCGCCGGGCTGCGCCCGGGCGAGCTGCTGCTCGTGCACGGCGGGTCGTCCGGGATCGGGACGATGGCGATCCAGCTGGCGCGCCAGGTCGGCGCGCGGGTCGCGGTGACGGCCGGGACGCCGGAGAAGCTGGAGCGCTGCCGGGAGCTCGGCGCCGAGATCCTCGTCAACTACCGGGAGGAGGACTTCGTCGAGAAGGTCAAGGCCGCCACCGACGGCCGCGGCGCCGACGTCGTCCTCGACAACATGGGCGCCAAGTACCTGGCGCGCAACGTGGACGTCCTCGCGCCGGCCGGCCGGCTCGTCGTCATCGGCCTGCAGGGCGGCCGCAAGGCCGAGCTCGACCTCGGCGCGCTGCTGACCAAGCGCGCGGCGGTCATCGCCACGACGCTGCGGGCCCGGCCCCCGCAGGAGAAGGCCGCGATCGTGTCCAGCGTGCGCGAGCACGTCTGGCCCCTGATCGCCGACGGGCTCGTCAAGCCCGTCGTGCACGCACGGATCCCGCTGGCGCAGGCCGCCGAGGCCCACCGGCTCGTCGAGTCCAGCGCGCACGTCGGCAAGGTGCTGCTCACCGTCTGACCGCGGCGCACTCAGCCGAGGTCCGCCAGCGCCTGCAGCAGCCGGTCGACGTCCGAGCGGTCGTTGTAGTGGACGAGCCCCGCCCGCACGCCGGACCCGGTGTCGCGGATGCCGAGGAGGCCGGTCAGCTCCCACGCATACATGTGCCCGGCCCAGACGTTGACGCGCGCCCGCGCGCAGTGCTCGGCGACCTGCTGGGGCGTGTGTGCCTCCACCGTGAAGTACGCCGTGGCGGTGCGCCGGGCGGGCGACCCGATGAGGCGGACGTGCGGCAGCGACCCGAGCCCGTCCAGCAGGACGCCGAACAGCTCGGCCTCGTAGGCCTCGACGGCGGCCATCGAGGCCAGGAGGCGCGCACGGCGGTCTCCATGATCGACCGGAGTTCCTTGATCGACGGGAGTTCCTTGATCGACGCGGGGGGTGGCGAGGGAGGCCAGGTGGTCGACGGCGGCGGCCAGGCCGGCGTGCTCCGCGAACGGCGAGGTGCCGGTCTCGAAGCGGTACGGCACCTCCGGCGGGGACGACGCGAGCTTGTCCGGGTGCAGGCCCTCCCAGAGCGCCGGGTCGGCGGCGACGGCTCCGAGGTGCGGGCCGGACCACTTGTAGGCGCTGGTGGCGTACATGTCCGCCCCGAGCGCGACCATGTCGACCGGGCCGTGCGGCGTGGCGTGCACGCCGTCGACGTAGACGAGCGCGCCGACGGCGTGCGCGGCGTCGGCGACGGCCCGCACGTCCGGCCGCGTGCCGACGACGTTGCTGGCGGCGGTCAGCGCGACCAGCCGGGTGCGCTCGGTGATCACGCCGTCGAACGCGGACGCCGGGAGGTCCAGCGAGGGCAGCACCGGGTCGGCGAACCGCACGGTCGCGCCGGCC
>JBMOMI010000647.1:0-2194 GCA_049325235.1 Actinomycetota bacterium
GTCGAACCGGCGCTTGGTGCGCCGGTGGGAGTGGGAGATGCGGTGGCCGAAGCCTGGTTGGGCGCCGGTCACCTGGCAGTGCGCGGACATGGTCTCCTTCGTCGGTCGTAGTGGCGGGGGCCAGCTCTCATGGTGGCACCATAGAGAATGATTCCCACTACGCCTAGTGGCAGGTGCTGCCATGAAGCCCGGGATCCACCCCGACTACCACCCCGTCGCCTTCCGCGACCGCAGTGCGGGGTTGGCCTTGCTCACGGTCGACGGCGACCAGCGACACCGAGGTCACGTGGGAGGACGGGCAGGCGTACCCGGTGATCGACGTGGACATCTCCTCGGCCAGCCATCCGTTCTGGACCGGCTCGGCCAGGGTGCTCGACACCGAGGGTCGGGTGGAGAAGTTCCAGCGCCGCTACGGGCGCCGGAGCTGAGTGCTACTGTACTCGCAAGTGATAACGATTCCCATCCAATTCCTCGGAGGACGCTCCGTGCTCAGCCCGCTCCCGGTCACCGTCCTGGCGTCGATCGACCCGGTGCTGCGTGACTCGACCGCCTTCACGGCCGTGGCGGACGTGCCGGGGACGGTGGTCGTCACGCACGACCTCGCCGAGGCCGACGGCCGTGGCACCATGCGCCGGGTGGTCGCGGACGTCACCGGGATCGTGGAGGACGTCACCATCCCGCTCGACCACTCCTGCCTCGGCCGTGCCCTGCGGGAGGACGTGCTGCCGAGGCGGGCCGGGTGACGGCCGCGTGGCCAGGCTACTGCGGCACCTGGTTCCGCCGGAAGCCGAGCTCGCGGCCGGGCCGCACGAGGTCTCCGGGGCCCACCTGCTGTCCTGGCGCAGGGACGCCGAGGCCGCCTGGAGGCGTTCGGACCCGCTGCGGGTCGCCCCGACCGGCGCGCCGGACGGGGACGGCGTGTGGACGCGGGACCTGGTCTCCTGGCAGCCGCTGCACCCCGGACGTCTCCGCGACCACATCGAGGAGCTCGGCGCCGGAGCCGTGCGCGGTCGCGGCCGCTTCCGGCTGCCCGGGCGCCCGGACACGCTGGCTGGCTGGGACGGCGCCGGCGGGCGGCTGAGCATCGGCTCGCTGTCGGACTGGGGCGACGCCGAACGCAGCACTCGGCTGGTTCTCACCGGGCTGGAGGAGGCCAAGGCCGACCGCGTCGTCCGGATCTTCGAGCAGATCTTGCTCACCGACGCCGAGCTCGCCCGCGGGCGAGGCTGGTGGACCGCCCGGGACGACGGGTTCGACCCGTGGCTCGGGGAGCGCTCCGCAGCTGCGTGACCCGCTGCTCGCACCCACGGCCTCCACGGTCGGAGAACGGGGCGCTCAGCGGCTCAGCTGTCGGCGCAGCGGCCACAGACGCCGAAGACCTCCACCTGGTGCTCGACCTCGCTGAAGCCGTGCTCGGCCGCGATCCGGGCCGCCCACCGCTCCACCGGGCGGTCCTGCACCTCGACGGTCCGCCCGCACACCCGGCAGACGAGGTGGTGGTGGTGGTGCCCGGTGCTGCAGCGCCGGTACACGGCCTCGCCGTCGTCGGTGCGCAGGACGTCGACCTCGCCGTCCTCGACCATCGTCTGCAGGGTGCGGTAGACGGTCGCCAGGCCCACCGACTCCCCGGCACTGCGCAGCTCGGCGTAGATCTCCTGCGCGCTGCGGAAGGTGTCCTGCTCGTCGAGCCAGGACGCCACGGCGGCGCGCTGCCGGGTCGCCTTGCGCTGGGTGGTGGCGGGCATCGGCGTCGGGCTCCTCAGGCTCCTCGGGCCGCTCTCAGGCGGCGTGCTGGCAGGTGCTGCAGGTGCAGTCGGCGCACGTGCAGTTCGCGCACGTGTCGTGGCAGTGCTCGCACCGGCAGGCCGCATGGTTGCACGTCGAGCAGGTGCAGTCGCTGCAGGAGCAGTCCGCGCAGAGGTCGCTGCACGAGCCGCACTCGCAGTGCGTGCACTCGTCGTAGTGGCCGTCGTGCTCCCGGTGCGCGTGCCCGTCGTGGAGGTAGTCGACGTGGTCGAGGTGGACCACCGCCTGGTGGCCGCAGGCGGGCCCGTGCGTGTGGTGGCGAGCGTGGTCCTCAGCGGTCCGGTGCTCCGTCGTGGTGCTCATGGGGCTGCGACGTCCCTTCCGTCGTATGGCTGAGCGCGTCGCGGACGATGTGCGCGACGTGCTCGTCGGCCAAGGCGTAGGTGAC
>JBMOMI010000648.1:0-2191 GCA_049325235.1 Actinomycetota bacterium
CACCGCGCGCCCGTTCGACTGGCGCTACACCAAGACCGACCTCGACGCCTACCTCGACCGGCTCTCAGCCCACGAATCCATCGCCGCAGCGGCCTGACCCCGAAGGACTAACGCCGACGACCACTAGCCCAACGGGGGGTGGTCCGGATGCTGCGGATCGGCGTAGGTCTCTTCCTCATCTGCACGGTGTGATCCATGCGGCCATCTGGGTCCCACCTCAACGTCGGGAACCGGTCCCTGGGTTCGGTTCTCAGGCGTCGTGGTTGTTCGCCGACGTATGCGCTGCGGTGGTCAGCCTGGCGGTACTCGCGGCCGGCGGCTTCGTGCTGTCCGGGGTGGCCTACCTGGCGTCGTGACGAACACAGCTGAGCAGAGAAACGATCTCCGAGACGGCCGGTCGACCGCGGTAGAACGGGTGCCGGTGCCGGACCTGTGCTGTCTGTGGGCCGAGACCGAGGCCACCCCGGTGAACATCGCTCTGGTGGGGACCTTGGACGCCAGGCACCTGGTCGACGACGACGGCGAGGTGGCTGTCGAGCGGATCCGCTCCTCCATCGACGCGCATCTGGACCAGGCGCCGATGCTTCGCCGAATGCTCCGCCGACCCGACCCGGCCGGGCCAGGGGCGGTGTGGTTCGGTCCTGTCTCGACGCCCGCGCCGGCGGCCCCGGACGATCAGGTGCCGGGAGACGGCCTGCTGCGTGATACCGAACTCGGCGTGGACGACGTCCACCACCTCGCCGGCGGTCCGCTCCCCGCCGGCCAGCAGCTCGAGGATCCGGCGGCGGACCGGGTCGCCGAGGACGTCCACCCCGGGGTGGGGGGATTGGCAGCGCGGTCACAGGCTGGTCCCAGGTTGGCGGCGCACCGTGAAGGTGTCGCCCGGGACAGCCCGGGTCCACACACCGAGGAGGACACCATGCGCAGACTCACCACCATCGCCGCCGCCGGGGCACTCGGCATCGCCGGCGTCACCGGACTCGCGGTGACCACCGGTGCGCTGGCACCGGCCAACGCCGCCACCGAGCAGGCCGGTGGGCAGGCCGGCGACCCCAGCTGGCGCGCCGACCGCGTCGAGCGGATCAAGGACGCCCTCGCCGGGCTCGTCGGCGACGGCACGATCTCCCAGGAGCAGGCGGACGCCGTCGCCGCGACGCTCGCCGAGGAGGCGCCGGTCGGCATGCAGGGCCCGGGCCACCATGGGCAGATGCTGGCTCTCGACGCCGCCGCCGACGCCCTCGGCATGACGGCCGACGAGCTGCGCGGCGCCCTCCGCGACGGGCAGACCCTCGCCGAGGTCGCCGAGGCCCGGGGCGTCGAGGTGCAGACCCTCGTCGACGCCCTCGTCGCCGAGGCCACCGATCGTCTCGAGGCCGCCGTCGCCGACGGCCGGATCAGCCAGGAGCGCGCCGACGAGATCCTCGCCGACCTGCCCGACCGGATCGCCGAGCGCGTCCAGCAGGGCATGCCGATGGGCGGCGACGGGTTCGGGCGCGGCCCCGACGGCGGCATGATGGGCGGCGCCACGATGGACGGCGGTACCGACGCCTGAGGCTGTGATACCGGGGAGGGGTATACTCGGCCGTGCGCGTCCCCGAAGGAGACCTGATGAGCACGACCACCAACGCCCGCCCCGGCTACCGCGGCACCAAGGAGGACTACCTCAAGCGGCTGCGCCGCATCGAGGGGCAGGTCCGCGGCATCCAGCGGATGGTGGACGAGGACACCTACTGCATCGACGTCCTCACCCAGGTCGCTGCCGTGACCAAGGCGCTCCAGGCGGTCAGCCTGGGCCTGCTCGAGGACCACGTCGCCCACTGCGTCGTGGACGCCGCGCGCACCAGCGACGAGGCGGCCGACGCCAAGGTCCGCGAAGCGGCCGACGCGATCGCCCGACTCGTCCGTTCCTGACCCCCCACACCCCGAGGAGGACCCGATGACCACCGCCACCTACGACGTCCAGGGCATGACCTGCGGCCACTGCGTCAAGTCCGTGACCGAGGAGCTGACCGCACTCGAGGGCGTCACCGCCGTCGACGTCGACCTGCAGGCCGGCGGCACCTCGAAGGTCACCGTGACCAGCGAGGCCCCGCTCGACGAGCAGGCCGTCCGCGCCGCCGTCGACGAGGCCGGCTACCAGGTCGTCTGAGTGCCCGTGCGTGATCATGGGGTCCCGCCACCCGCCGAGGTG
>JBMOMI010000649.1:0-2185 GCA_049325235.1 Actinomycetota bacterium
GACCTCGTCGTCGGCCGGGGCGAGTCGGTCGCGGTCCTGGGGTCCAACGGCTCAGGCAAGACCACTCTCGTGCGCGCTGCACTGCGGCTGGCGACCATCCAGTCCGGCTCGCTGGACGTGCTCGGCGAGCCGGTCGACCAGCTGCGCCAGAGGGCTCGCGTCGGGTACGTGCCCCAGCGGCACACGGTCGCGACGTCGGTGCCGGCGACCGTCCGCGAGGTCGTGGCCTGCGGGCGGCTGGCGCGCACCTCCCCGTGGCGCCGACTGCGGCCGGCCGCCCGGTCGCAGGACGCCCGGGAGGTCCACCGGGCCCTGGACGTCGTCGGGCTGGCCGGGCGGGCCGACACGCCGGTCGCCGAGCTGTCCGGCGGCCAGCAGCGCCGCGTCCTCATCGCCCGGGCCCTGACGGCAGCCCCGGACGTGCTCCTGCTGGACGAGCCCACGGCCGGCGTGGACGCCGCCAGCCAGGCGGCGCTCGCCCGGACGCTCGGCGAGCTGCGCACCGCCGGCACCACCCTCGTCGTGGTCACGCACGAGCTCGCGGCCCTGTCGGACGTCGTCGACCGCGCCGTCGTCATGCGCGACGGGCGCATCGTCTACGACGGACCGCTGGACGCGAAGGCCATCCAGCCCTGGGACGAGGTCGGCCACCACCACCTGGACGACCACCCGGTCGAGGAGCCGCACCCCGGCGAGGCCCACGACGCCTGGCTCCCCCGACCCACGATCGGCGGCTGAACCGTGCCCGAGATCCTCGACTACGCGTTCATGCAGCGGGCGCTGCTCGCCGCGGCACTCGTCGGCCTGGCGGCGCCCGTGGTCGGCATCTTCATCGTCCAGCGTCGACTGTCCCTCATCGGTGACGGTCTGGGCCACGTCGCCCTGGCGGGCGTGGCCGTCGGGCTCTTCACCGGGGAGGCCCCCGTCTGGACGGCGATGCTCGCCGCGGTCGGCGCGGCGGTGGCCCTGGAGCTGCTGCGCTGGCGTGGCCGCACCAGCGGGGACGTGCTGCTCGCCGTGATCTTCTACGGCGGCATCGCGGCGGCCTCCGTGCTCGTCAGCCTCGCTCCCGACAGCACGGCCGCGAACCTCACCGCCTACCTGTTCGGGTCGATCACGACGACGAGCGCCGGCGACGTCCGGGCGTTCGCCGCGCTGGCCGTCGTCCTGCTCGCCGGAGCGCTGCTGCTGCGCCCCTGGCTGTTCGCCGTCAGCAACGACGAGGAGTTCTCCCGGGCAGTCGGGCTGCCGGTGCTGCCGGTCAACCTCGTCCTGGCCGTGATGACCGCCGTCACCGTGGTGATGTCGATGCGGACCGTCGGCCTGCTCCTCATCTCCGCGCTGATGGTCATCCCCAACGCCGCCGCCCAGCAGGTCGCCGGCAGCTTCCGGACGTCGCTCGCCCTGGCCGTCGGGCTCGGGCTGGCGGTCAGCGTGTCCGGGGTGACGACGTCCTTCTACGCGGACGTCCCCTCGGGCGGCACCATCGTGCTGCTGGCGATCGCCGCGTTCCTCGTGCTCGTCGCCGCCCGCTCGGCGCGCGGCCGGCTGACCGGGCGCCGGCGCGCCGTTCCCGGCAGTTGACATGCACTGATGCGCATATGACGATGTCTTGCGTGAGCGGCACCACGCTGGTGGAGCTGGAGAACGCGGCCGACCTGTTCCGTTGCCTCTCCTCCCCCGTCCGCGTGGCGATCATCCAGAGGCTGACCTCCGGGGAGGCCTGCGTCCACGAGCTGGTCGAGCAGCTCGACCTGCCCCAGCCGCTCATCTCGCAGCATCTGAGGGTGCTGCGAGGGGCCGACCTGGTGACCCGCAGCCGCCGCGGCCGCGAGGTCACCTACGCCTTGGCCGACGAGCACGTCGCGCACATCGTCCGCGACGCGCTCAGCCATCCGACGGGAGGGACGTCGCAGCCCCATGAGCACCACGACGGAGCACCGGACCGCTGAGGACCACGCTCGCCACCACACGCACGGGCCCGCCTGCGGCCACCAGGCGGTGGTCCACCTCGACCACGTCGACTACTCCACGACGGGCACGCCCACCGGGAGCACGACGGCCACTACGACGAGTGCACGCACTGCGAGTGCGGCTCGTGCAGCGACCTCTGCGCGGACTGCTCCTGCAGCGACTGCACCTGCTCGACGTGCAACCATGCGGCCTGTCGGTGCGAGCACTGCCA
>JBMOMI010000650.1:0-2185 GCA_049325235.1 Actinomycetota bacterium
GAGCGCGGTGAGCCGGTGGACCTCGTCACCGTCGCGTGGGAGGTCCAGCGCGCCTCCCGCAGGAGAGGACCGGGTCCTGATTCGTCGACACTGGCCGGTGCGGTCGATGCCGCCGCGGCTGACGACCCGGGATACGTCGGCCGCACGGTCGCCGGTGACCTCCTACGGCGTACCGCGGACTCGGCGGCTCGTTCCCTGTATGCGGCCGCCGCGAACCCTGGCATCGACGTAGGTGACCTCTTCGAGACCGGCCGCTTGCTGACGCAGACGGTCCGTCTCGCGGCTGTCGGCATGCCGGAGCGGGGGACTGACTCACCACTCAGCCGGCACCTCCAAGCCGTCCGGTCGCAGCATGCGTTCAGGCGCTCCGCTGCGCTTGCTGGGCCGGTGGCTGGATGACCGCCGCCGGACGTCGCGTGGATCCGGTGCGTTCGACCGGCCGCGCGAACATGGGCGCGGACCTCACCGACTGGGCGCTCGGCACCCTCGCCGCGCTGCTGGCGTGCGGGGGAGTCCTGTGGCTGGGGGCCGCCGCCGCGGCAGTCGTCACCGGCAGGGGTGTCCCCGCTGGCGGCGTGATCTCGGCGCTCAGGGCGTTGACGCGACCGAGCGAGCCGGCAACCGCATGGGACGACCCCTCGCAGATTCCAGGTGCGACGGCGTACTGGGGGATGACCGCGGTGGTGCTTGCCGCCGGCGTCGTGCTGCTGTTCGCGGGACTGCGACTGCGGCAGCGCCTAGCGCATTCGTCGCGCGCGGACCGGGTCAGGTCGCTGCCCGGGATGGCCACGGCTGGCGAAGCCGTGAACGCCGCGGGCCGTCGCTCGCTGCTGCGCCGGGCCGGGTTCGTCCGGCCGTCGCTCACGCACTCGCCGTCCGGGCGGTGGCGTGGACTGGACGCCCGTGAGGTCGGTTACCGGCTGGGCCGGGTCAAGGGCCGTGAGCTGTGGTGCAGTGTCGAGGACTCGGCGCTGCTTGTCGGCCCGCCGCGGATGGGCAAGGGCCTGCATCTCGTCATCCCGTGGGTACTCGACGCGCCGGGCCCGGTCGTGGCCACCTCGACTCGACCCGACACGCTCGCCGTCACCTTCCATGCGCGCGCCCAGCGCGGACCGGTCGCGATCTTCGACCCGCAGCGGCTGGCCGGCCTGCCGGGCGGGCTGCGCTGGTCGCCGGTCCGGGGCTGTGAGGTGCCGCGCACAGCCCTGGTACGAGCCCGTGGACTGGCCGCCAGCGCCGGGTGGGGTCGCGGCGTCAGCGACTCCGACTTCTGGGCAGGGCAGACCGAGACGGCGCTGCGTTGCCTCCTGCACGCCGCCGCGCTGGAGGGCCGGGGCGCGGTCGACCTCTACCGCTGGTCGCTCAACCCGGCGCTGGCCGAGGACGCCGTGAGCATTCTCAACCGCCGTGCTGATGCGGCCTCTGGCTGGGCCGACGCGCTCGACGCGGCCGTGCACGCCGATCCGCGAACCCGGGACAGCGTCTGGCTGGGCGTACGGCAGTCCCTCGCGGCGCTCGCCGACCCCGACGTGCTGGCCGCTGTGGACCCCACACCGGGCGAGGCGTTCGACCCGGCGGCCTTCCTCCATGACAGCGGGACCCTGTTCCTCCTCGCATCCGCTGTCACGTCCGCATCCTGCGCGCCGTTGGTCGCGGCGTTCGTCGAGGACATCACCGAAACCGCGCGGACGGTCGCCGCGCGCGCCTCCGGCGCTCGTCTCGACCCCCCGCTGCTCCTCGCACTTGACGAGATCGCGAACCTCACGCCGCTGCCGTCCCTTCCGTCGCTGATGGCCGAGGGCGGGGGAACCGGCATCACCACACTGACCGTGCTGCAGTCCCTCGCCCAGGCGCGACACCGGTGGGGCGAGCACGCCGCCGACACGATCTGGGACGCGGCCACCGTCAAGGTCGTGCTGGGCGGTCTGGCCAAGATGCGGGACCTCGACGACGTCGCGCGGCTGCTCGGTGACGTTGACGAGGCTACGCACACCGAGTCCCGGGGGCGTGCGGGCGAGCGGTCGTCGTCGACCAGCCTGCGCCAGGTGCCGGTGATGCCGCCCTCGGTGCTGCGCACCCTGCCGTTCGGCACCGGCGTACTCCTGCTGCGGCACGCCCGCCCAGTGGTGATCGACTTGCAGGCCTGGCCCGACCGGCCTGATGCCGAGCGGCTGGTCGCGGGCCG
>JBMOMI010000651.1:0-2181 GCA_049325235.1 Actinomycetota bacterium
TGCGGCGCTTCCGTGCGACGGCGCTGCCGCCGGCGACGCTGGTCGCCGCGCACGTGGTGGTCACGGCGGTGGCCGCGACGTCGGGGGCGGTGCTGCTGACGCTGGCGTCGCTGCTGGGGTACGACACCACGGCACCGCGCAGCTGGCCCGGAGTGCTCGCCGCCTACCTGCTGGTCACGGTGGCGTTCGCCGCGTTCGGTGGCCTGCTCGGCGTCCTGCTCCCGACGGCCCGCGCCGCCCAGGGGCTCGGCGTCCTGCTCTTCTTCGTCTTCATGCTGCTGGGCGGCGCCGGGCCGCCGCGGGAGGTGCTGCCCGACCTGATGGCCAGGGTCGGGGACGCCCTCCCCGTCACGTACGCGGGCCGGTTGCTGCGCGGGCCGTGGCTCGACCGGGGCTGGGACGTCGCCTCGGTCCTCGTGCTGGTCGGCCTGCTCGTCGTCAGCGCGGTGCTGACGGCGTGGCGGCTGCGCCGCGACGAGGCGCGCTGAGCGCTGTTCCGCCGCGCCTCCGGCGGAGCGTCAGCGGGTGGCGTCCCAAGTGCAGGTCCAGGGCTGCCGCTCGGCCTGATTCGTCACGCGTGAAGGCGACCCGGGGCAGGCCGCCGCCGATGCGGCGGAGGTCGGCGCGGAAGACCTCGGGATCGTCGTCCTCGTCAGGGTGCAACGGGAACGCCAACGGCGTGCCGGGCACGCGCATGCTGAGGTGGTGGAGGCGGGCCGCCACTCGGAGACCGGCCCCGAAGAGCATCCTGGGCTGGGGATCGACGAGCACGCCAGGCCTGAGGGTGTACCGGCCGCACAGGTCCGGCCACTGCGCCGGCTGCTGCGGGACGTCGGGGCGGAAGCGCCCGGTGTTGGCCAGGGCGATCACGCCCACGCCGTCGTCCGGCGCGAGCACCATGCTGGAGAGGAACCCCTTCCAGATCCCGTCGTGAGACACCACGCGGTGGCCGTGGGGTCGTCCCGGAAGAAGGCCAGCCCCATGCCCGGCAGACGCGGGTCCGGCCGGTACTGCGGCTCGAGCATCGTGGCCAGCGTGCCTGGCCAGAGCACACCGGCGCCGCCGTCGAGGAGAGCTGTGGCGTAGCCCGCCATGTCCGCAGGCAGGAGTACGCGCCGCCGCCACCCGCCGTCACCATCTCGCGGTCGACGACCGCCCTCAGCCCACGTGACCCCAGCTCGTAACCGGTGGCGAGCCGGGACACCACCCGTTCGGACCGGACGACGTCGGAGTGCCGCATCCCCAGCGGATCGAGCACGCGCTCGCGCAGGTAGCGGTGGAACGGCACGCCGGTGACGTCCTCGACGACCTGCCCGAGCACCGCGAACCCGTGGTTGCTGTAAGCGAACCGTGAGCCGGGGACGGCATCGACGCGCAGGCCGCCGCGGTAGTACGCGGCGAGCGGCGGCACCTGCCGGTCCGCTCGAACGCCCCAGCCGAGGGTCGGGCGCAGCAGGTCGGCGGCCGTGCGCACCGCGTGTACGCCGGCCGTGTGGGTGAGCAGGTGCCGCAGCGTCACGGGCGGGAGGCCGGCCGTGGCGGGCACGAGGCGGAAGACATGCAGGTAGTGCGTGACGGGCGCGTCGAGGTCGACGGCGCCGTCGTCGACGACCTGCATGACCGCGATCGCTGTCATCGTCTTGGTGATGGAGCCGATGCGGAAGACGGTGTGCTCGTCCACCGGGGCCCGCCGCTCCACGTCTGCGAAGCCGCGGACCCACAGCCACGGGGGCGAGCCCTGTCGCACCACCGCGACCGCCATGCCGGCCACGGGCCAGCGGCCCAGCACCTCGCCGACGGTGCCGGCGAGCGCAAGGTTGTCGATCGTCGCGGTCATCCGGTGTCCGCCTGTTCTCCGCGGCTGTGCTCCGATCGATCGTGCGCGGGGCAGGGCTGCGGCGGCACGGGTTTCGAGTGACTCGTCGTGTGGCTAGCCACGCGCCCTGGCGCCTGTGGACGGCGGCGGTGGACTGTCGGTGCTGCGACGTATGTTCGACTCGTGGTGTTCGACGGCGGCTGCGACGGCGCGCCGGTCCATGACCTGGACCGAGCGCTGGCGCTGCTGCGCGAGGGCACCGAGCTACTGACCGGGGCGCGGCTGTGGTCCCGGTCGCAGGACGAGGTGCGGGCGGCCTTGGCCGAGGTCACGCGGCTGGGGCATGCCCTGGAGGCCGGCCGGCT
>JBMOMI010000652.1:0-2178 GCA_049325235.1 Actinomycetota bacterium
GGGGTCGGCGGTCGGCAGCAGCGTGCCGACTCCGGGAGGGATCGGCGGTGTGGAGGCGGCGATGACCGCTGGGCTCGTCGCGGCCGGCGTGCCGCTCGCTCAGGCCGCACCGGCCGTGGTCCTCTACCGACTGCTCACGTTCTGGCTGCTCGTGCCGCTCGGGACGGTGGCCGCCGGTGCCCTGCGCCGGCGTGACCTGCTGTGAGCTAGGCGTCCCTCTTCCTCAGGAGCACTGCGGCGGCGACCAACGTCACCGCGACGTAGGCCATGAACACGCCGAAGCCGGTCCATGGGCCCAGGGCATGGGGGGCGTCAGGGATCGCCGTGGCGACCTCGGGTACGGCGATCCGCTCGCCGGCGGTCGAGGGCAGGTAGGCGTAGGTCGTGGTGAACCAGTCCGAGGTCATCATCAGCAGCTGCCACAGGGTCGAGAGCAGCAGCAGCACGCCGAGGACGAGCGTGACCGCGCCGGCGGTGTGGCGTAGCAGTGCGCCGATCCTGAGGCCGAGTAGACCGACCCCGGCGAGGTAGAGGCCGGTTCCCCAGAAGATCCGCTGCACCTGCGGGTCGGACAGGCTGGCCGCGCCGTCGGCACCGAGCAAGGGGTAGCTGGCCAGGTAGGACACGGCCACCCCGGCCACACCCAGCAGAAAGCCCAGCGCCGCGACGAGCACGGCCTTCGCCGCCAGCGCCGGCAGACGGGTCGGGACCGCCGCCAACGTGGAGCGGATCATCCCAGTGGAGTACTCCCCGGTGATGGTGAGGACACCGAGGACGGCAACGACCACCTGCGCGAAGCTGTACCCCATCCCGATGGCCATCTGCCCGTCCGGCCCGGCCGCTCCGTCGTCCACCAGCGACCCCACTCCCAGCATCACGGCGATCAGCACCATGGCGGCCAGCGTGGCGAGCACCGTCCAGTAAGTGGAACGCAGGCTCCACAGCTTGATCCACTCGGAGTGCACGACGCGGGGGAAAGAGACCGGCTTCACGTCCACCCGGGCGACCTCGTCGCCGCGGCCGGCGGCGTGTGCGGTCATCGGCTCGCTCCTTGCCGTGTCGTCGCCGACCGGTACTCGACCTCGCCCCGGGTCAAGGAGAGGTAGGCGTCCTCCAAAGAGGCGCTGACAGGCGTGAGCTCGTGGAGCGGCAGTCCATGCTCCGCCGCCACGTCTCCGATGTCGGCGCTGGTCATCTGCGTGACCTCCAGCTCGCCCGGTGCGGCGGCCGTGACCGTGGCCCCACGGGCCGCCAGGAGCTGGGCCAGCGCGGCAGCCCGGGGTGTCACGACCCGGACGGCGGACTGGGTGGCGGTCGCGATGACGTCCTGCAGCGGTCCGGCGGTGATGATCCTGCCCCGCCCGATGACCAGCAGATGGTCTGCGGTCTGGGCCATCTCGCTCATCAGGTGCGAGGAGATGAAGACGGTCCGCCCTTCACCGGCCAGGTGCCGGACCATGGTGCGGACCCACTTCACGCCCTCCGGGTCGAGACCGTTGACGGGCTCGTCGAGAATCAAGGTGTGCGGGTCCCCGAGCAGGGCGGCAGCGATACCCAGGCGCTGTCCCATGCCGAGGGAGAACCCACCGACCCGCTTGTCGGCGACTCGGTCCAGTCCCGTCATGTCGATGACCTCACGCACCCGGCGGCGCGGGATCCCGTGAGTCGCGGCCATGGCGCGCAGATGCTGGTACGCGCTGCGACCGGTGTGGACGGCTTTGGCATCCAGGAGGACGCCGACCTCCTGCAGCGGAGCGACGTGGGCGGCATACGGCTTGCCGTTGACGGTGACCGTGCCGGCTGTGGGGGCGTCCAGACCCACGACCATCCTCATGGTCGTCGACTTCCCGGCGCCGTTGGGACCGAGGAACCCCGTCACCCTTCCTTGTCCGACCTGGAACGTGACGCCGTCGACCGCCGTCTTGTCTCCGTAGCGCTTGGTGAGGTCACGTGCTTCGATCATGTGGCTTCCCCGTCCCCCGTGGAGTGCATGCGCGCGATGGCTTCACCGTTCCAGCAAGCCGGGTTCGCGTGGGAGGGGAAGGAGACTCGTCGTCTGCTGACCAACGTCCCGGATCAGACAATCTGCTCGTCCGTCACCAGTCGGGCTGACGGTCCCCATCTATGAGCGTGAAGTGGGTGACATGATGCGCTTTGGCGGAACAGCCGGAATGAAGA
>JBMOMI010000653.1:0-2172 GCA_049325235.1 Actinomycetota bacterium
CCCCCCAGCTCCTGCGACCCGCCCTTCCGGCGCCCCGTCGGGCCATGGCGCGCTACATGTGACGCCGGGACTGGACGACGCGGAACCGGCCGGAGACGGAGTGGCCGTCGGTGAGCGTCGCGTTGGCCGCCGGGTTCGCGCCGGTGCCGTGGAAGTCGCTGAACGCCGCGGACTGGTTGACGTACACGTCGCCGGTGAGGTTTATCGACAGCGACACCCCCGCCTCCAGGGCAGCCTGCTCGGCCGCCGCGAGGACCTCCTCGTCGGTCGAGTACACCGAGGCCGTCATCGCACCGTGCTCGCGCACGGTCTCCACGAACCGCTCGAGCGACTCGGCCGTCGAGTCGGTGGCGATGAGGAAGGCCACCGGGCCGAAGCACTCCGCGAGGTAGGCCTCGTCGGAGGCGTCGACCGCGATCAGCGCGGGCGTGCGGACCGTGGCGTCCGGGAAGTCGGGGTGGCCCACCGGCCGGGACGGGAGCACGACCCGGCCCAGGGACCCGGCGCCCTCGGCGCGGGCCACGACGTCCGGGTTGGCCGCGGCGCCGAGGAGCTGGACGGCGCGCGCGTCCTGACCGGTCAGCTTCTGCACCGCCTCGGCGATCGCGTCGGCGACCTCGTCGAACGAGCGGTGGCCCTGGTCGGTGTCGATCCCGCCGCGAGGGATGTAGACGTTCTGCGGCGCCGTGCACATCTGGCCGGAGTACAGCGTGAACGAGAAGGCGAGGTTGGCCGCCATCCCGCGCAGGTCGTCGGTGGAGTCGACGACGACGGTGTTGAGGCCGGCCTTCTCGGTGTAGACGACGGCCTGACGGGCGTGCTCCTCGAGCCAGTCGCCGAACGCCGGGCCGCCGGTGTAGTCGATGATCCGCACGCGGGGGTGCAGGGCGAGCGGCTTGGCGAGGCCCTCGCCGTCCGCCTCGGCGGCCAGGACGACGAGGTTCGGGTCGAAACCGGTCTCTGCCAGCACCTCCCGCGCCACCTCGACGCTGACGGCCAACGGCAGGACGGCGCGCGGGTGCGGCTTGACGACGACGGCGTTCCCGGTCGCCAGCGAGGCGAACAGGCCGGGGTAGGAGTTCCACGTGGGGAAGGTGTTGCAGCCGATGACGAGGCCGACGCCGCGCGGGACGACGTGGAAGCGCTTGCGCATCCGCAGCGGCTCGCCCTTGGTCGGCTTCTCCCAGACGGCCTCGGCCGGAACCCGGCGCTGCTCGACGAGCGCGTAGGCGACTGCCTCGAGGGCGCGGTCCTGCGCGTGCGGCCCGGCCGCCTGGAACGCCATGACGAAGGGCTGACCGCTGGTGTGCATGACCGCGTGCGCGATCTCGAAGGAGCGCGCGTTGATCCGGTCGAGGATCTCGGCACAGACCGCGGCCCGCGCCTCGGGGCCGGCGTCCCGCCAGGCCGGGATGCCGGCCGAGCAGGTGGCGAGCAGCTCGTCCAGCTGCGCCTCGCCGTAGTGCGGGTACGTGACGCCGAGCCGCGGGCCGTAGGGGGACACCTCGGAGCCGGTCCACGCGTCGTCCCGGCCGTCGAGCAGCGGCTGGCCGGCCAGCGCCTCGTACCGTTTGCCGAGGTGGGCCTGGTAGGCGGCCTCTCCGGCGGCGGCGGCCTCCTCGCCGTAGACCCGTGGCGACGGGGACTCCGGGTAGCGGGACCAGTACTCCCGCGAACCGATCGCGGCCACGGCGCGGTCGAGCACCTCGCGGTGCTTGTCGAGCAGGGACTCCACCGAGCTGGTCATCGTCGACACGCAGCCACTGTAGCCAGGAACCGGCCGACCGTTCGGACGGGTAGCGTGCGGGCCCGTGACCCTGATACCGGAGACGGACGGCCGAGCCGACCCGCCCTACGTCGCCGACGAGCGGCCGATGCTGGAGACCTGGCTGGACTGGCACCGGGCCACGCTGCTGTGGAAGTGCGGCGGGCTGGACGGCGAGCAGCTGCGGCGGCGCTCGGTCGAGCCGTCGACCCTGAGCCTGCTCGGGCTGGTGCGGCACATGACGGACGTCGAGCGCGCCTGGTTCCGGCGCGTGCTGGCCGGCGAGGACGCGCCGCCGCTGTACTGGTCGGAGGCGAACCGCGACGGGGACTTCGACGACGTCGACACCGCGGACCCGGCGGCCGACGTCGCCGCCTACCGGGCCGAGGTACAGGCGTGAGGGGGCG
>JBMOMI010000654.1:0-2166 GCA_049325235.1 Actinomycetota bacterium
CGCTCGACGACGTCGCCGAGGATCTCGTCGATGCGCTCGAGCACGTCGTCGGGCAGCGTCACGCCGGCCGCCTTGACGTTCTCGGCGACCTGCTCCGGACGCGACGCGCCGATGATCGCGCTCGCGACGTTGTCGTTCTGCAGCACCCACGCCACGGCGAGCTGGGCCATCGTGAGGCCGACGTCGGCCGCGACCGGCTCGAGGTCCTGCACCCGGGCCAGCACGTCGTCGTCCAGGAACCGCTTGATGAACGTCGCTCCGCCCTTGTCGTCGGTCGCGCGCGAGCCGGCCGGCGGCGGCTGACCGGGGACGTACTTGCCGGTGAGCACGCCCTGCGCGATCGGGGACCACACGATCTGCGACACGCCCAGCTCCCGGCAGGTCGGGATCACCTCGTCCTCGATGACGCGCCACAGCATCGAGTACTGCGGCTGGCTGGAGATCAGCTGGACGCCGAGCTCCTTGGCGAGCGCGTGGCCCTCCCGGATCTGGTCGGCCGTCCACTCGCTCACGCCGATGTACAGCGCCTTGCCGGCCCGGACGACGTCGGCGAAGGCCTGCATCGTCTCCTCCAGCGGCGTCTCGGTGTCGTACCGGTGCGCCTGGTACAGGTCGACGTAGTCCGTCCGCAGCCGCCCCAGCGAGCCGTTGATCGACTCCATGATGTGCTTGCGGGACAGGCCGGTGTCGTTGGGGCCGCCGGGCCCGGTCGGCCAGTAGACCTTCGTGAGGATCTCCAGGCTCTCCCGCCGCTCGCCGGCCAGCGCGTCGCCCAGCACCGACTCCGCCTTGGTGTTGGCGTAGACGTCGGCGGTGTCGAACGTCGTGATGCCCGCGTCGAGGGCGGCGCGCACGCACTGCGTCGCGACGTCGTTCTCGACCTGCGAGCCGTGCGTCAGCCAGTTGCCGTAGGTGATCTCGGAGATCTTCAGTCCGCTGTTGCCGAGGTATCGGAAGTCCATGCCCGCGACCCTACGACCCTCAGCGCGGGTACTGCCCCCGGGCGACCATCGGCTTCGGCAGCCGGGTGCGCCGGATCTGGAAGGCGCGCAGGACGCCGTAGCGCACCGACCCGGCCGGCACGTTCTCCGCCCCGAACTTGGCGTTCAGCGCCTTCTTCAGCTTGCGGGACAGCAGGTAGCCGTCGGCGACCGAGACGATGACCGTCAGCCACAGCAGGCCGGTGACGACGAGCTGCACGACCGGGTCCGGGATGAACGTCAGGACGACGACGACCATCGCCACGACCAGGAAGAACTCGCCGACGTTGTACCGGGCGTCGACGAAGTCGCGCACGAAGCGCTTGACCGGCCCCTTGTCGCGCGGCGGCAGGTACCGCTCGTCGCCGGTCATCATCGCCTCGCGGGCCTTCATCCGCTGCTCGCGCATGGCCTCCCGCGACGCCTTCGCCGCGGCCCGGCGGTCGGTCGGCACCAGTGGACGCCGGTTGCGGGCCTCCTGCTGACTCCGCTTGGGGGTGGGCCGGTTCTTGCCGCCGGCCTTCTCCACGACGGGAGCCTCGACGACCGGGGAGTCCTGCTTGCGCCGTCCGAACACCCCTTCAGGGTAGAGCCGCCACCGCGCGGGTAGGTTCCGCGGTCATGACCACCCGAACCGACGTGGACGTCGACCGGTACCGCGCCCGCCTCGCCGAGCTCGAGGACGGCGTGCGGGCCGACCTCGAGCACCTGGTGCGGATCCCCAGCGTCTCGGCGGCGGCGTTCGACCAGCGGCACGTGGAGGCCAGCGCGCAGGCTGTCGCCGAGCTGCTGCGCGGGGTCGGGATGCCGGAGGTCGAGATCCTGCGGGCCGCCCGCCCCGACGGCACGGACGGCGCGCCGGCCGTGGTCGCCCGCCGCCCGGCGCCTCCCGGTGCGCCGACGGTCCTGCTGTACGCACACCACGACGTCCAGCCGCCGGGCAACGAGAACGACTGGACCGCACCGCCGTTCGAGCCGACCGAGCGCGACGGCCGGCTGTTCGGGCGGGGGACAGCCGACGACAAGGCGGGCGTGATGGCCCACGTCGCGGCGCTGCGCGCCCTGCTGCCGGAGTGGGCCGAGCACGAGGGCGTGGGCATCACGGTGTTCGTCGAGGGGGAGGAGGAGATCGGCTCCCCGTCGTTCGCCGAGTTCCTCCGCACGCACCGCGAGCGGCTCGCCGCCG
>JBMOMI010000655.1:0-2166 GCA_049325235.1 Actinomycetota bacterium
ACGACGGCCATGCCCGCGGCGGCGACCTTGACGGCCCGGGGGACCCCGGGCAGGGCGGGCCGGCGGGGACGGCGGGGCCGCAGCGGAGCGTGCATCACGGCACCACCGCCGGGACCGGCGTGAGGTTCTGGACGTACGTGTCGAACCAGCGACCGGTGCCGAGCGTGTTCGCGAACACGCGGGTGAACGGCGCCATCAGCTCGATGCCGCGTTCCAGCGACGCCTTGTTCTCCTGCAGGACGGCGAGCACCGCCTGCAGCTTCTCCAGCGCGGGCCGCAGCTCGGCACGGTTCTCCTGCACCAGCGCCGTCACCTCCTGGGACAGGCGCACGGTGGCGTCGAGCAGCCGGGAGATGTCCTCGCGCCGGCGCTCGAGCTCGGCCAGCAGGAGGTTGGCGTCGGCGATGAGCCGGGTCAGCTCCTCGTCCCGCTCGGCCAGGACGCCGGTCACCTCCCGGCTGCGCTCGAGCAGCGTGCGCAGCTGCTCGTCGCGCGAGGCGATGGTGCGGGACAGGCGGGACAGCCCCTCCAGGGACGCCTGGACCTCCTCGGGCGTGTTGCGGAACTCGGTCGCCATCACGTCGAGCGCCGCGGCGAGCTGGTCGGTGTCGATCGACTCGGTGGTCTGCGCGAGGTCGCCGAAGGCGGTGACGACGTCGTAGGCGGACACCGTGCGGTCGACGGGGATCTCCGATCCCGGCTCGAGCTCGCCGTCGCCGGCCGGCTCGAGGGAGAGGAACTTCTCGCCGAGGATCGTCTTGATCCGGATGCTGGCGCCGGTGCGGTCCCCGAACGTGGCCGGCTCGGTGACGCGGAAGTCGACGCGCACGTGGTCGCCGTCCAGGTCGACCTTCTCCACCTCGCCGACCTTCACGCCGGCCAGCCGGACGTCGTCCCCGGCCTCGAGCCCGCCGGCCTCGGTGAACGCCGCGCTGTACTGCGGCCCGCCGCCGAGGAACGGGATGGCCTGCACGTTGAAGGCCAGCAGGACGAGCACGGCGAGGACCGCCAGGCCGACGGCCCCGATCGGCACCGGGTTGCGCTCGCGGAAGGGGGTCACGACGCGCACCTCGCGGTGTTCGTGGAGTAGGTGACCGTCTTGACCTCGCCGGCGGGCAGCACGACCCGGCCGTCGAAGTCGCACAGGTAGAAGTTGAACCACGAGCCGTAGGTGGCCGTCCGGGTGATCAGCTCGATCTTGCCGGGCCACGTGTCGAGGAACGTCTGGATGTCGCCGGAGTTCTTGTCGAGCAGCGTGGCCAGGTCGCCCAGGGCCGCGACGTCCCGCTGGATCGGCGGGCGGGCCTCGTTCAGCAGCCCGGCGGTGGAGTCGGCGAGGTTCGCGACGTTCGTCAGCGACGCGCCGATCGCCTCGCGGTCGGCCGCGAGCCCGGAGACGAAGCGCTGCAACTGGACCAGGAGCTGGTCGAGCTGGTCGCTGCGCTCGGCCACCGTGCCCAGCACCTCGTTGAGGTTGTCGATCGTGCGGCCGATGACCTCGTCGCGGTCGGCCAGCTCCGACGTCAGCGACGCGGTGGAGGCCAGCAGGTGCTCGATGGTGCCGCCCTCCCCCTGCAGCACCTGGATGATCTCGAAGGCGAACCGGTTGACGTCGGCCGGGTTCAGCGCGGCGAACAGCGGCTTGAACCCGTTGAACAGCACGGTCAGGTCGAGCGCCGGCTGGGTGCGGCCGCGCGGGATGGTCGCGCCGATCGGCAGCTGCCGGGCGCCGCCCTGCTCCTGCGCGAGGGCCAGGTAGCGCTGGCCGATGAGGTTGCGGTACCGGATCACCGCGGTGGTGCCCTCGGTGAGCACCACGCCGCGGTCGATGCGGAAGCCGACGCGCGCGACCGCCCCGGCGTCGTCGTCCTCGACGGCCGTCACCTCGGTGATCTCACCGACCCGCACGCCGGCGATCCGGACGTCGTCACCCTCGACGAGGCCGGTGGCGTCGGTGAAGACGGCGGCGTAGTCGGCCTTCGGCCCCAGCCGGACGTTGGCGATCGTTGCCGCCAGGAGCCCGAACGCCGCGAACGTCACGACGACGAACAGGCCCAGCCTGACCAGGGACGGCGCGACGCGCTGCGCCTTGCTCACGGTGCGGCTCACCGGTGGCTCACCTCCGTGCCTCGCGCCAGCGGGCCGAACAGCAGCGTGCCGATCGCG
>JBMOMI010000656.1:0-2163 GCA_049325235.1 Actinomycetota bacterium
CGACCGCAAGGAGTCCGATCACGACCACACCGCGGACCGGCTGGGATTGACGATGGAACCAATCACGCGCCTGAGTGAACCGCCAGTCGGTCCACGCGTACGCCTTCGCCGCCCAATCCGCTTCGACCGCCAGAAGCCGCAAGGCGACGAGCAGAGCCGGAATGCCGAACTCGGGCAGCACGACGACGAGCGGGACCGACGCGAGGACAAGCAGTGCGCCGAGTCCCGCCAGGACCACCCTGGTCGCCGCAGGTCTGCTCCTGCCGTGTTCACGGTGTGCGAGTACCCGGGCGAGCGCCTCCTCGCGCGTCGTCATCGGCTTCTGCGCGGCCGGATCCATCAAGAGCCTCCTCGTCGCGCCGTCGTCAGACCGGGTACGGCCCGAACTCTCGTCCGGTCGCGAGGACAATCGTCGGGGTGGAGTCGGGCGGCGGCTCGGTGGTCCTGGAGCTGGACCGCTGGACCGTCGTCGGCGTGGACGACGCTGTGCTCCAACCAGAACGCCGAGCGCACCTACCACGTGCCGGTGGCCGACGACGTCCAGGTCGTGCTCAACGAGTGCTGGACACGGACGCGCGCTGCTGACGGGGTTGTCGGCAGCGGCTGTGCGGTAACCCAGGGCGCCACTCCCCCCCGTGAGGCGGCCGGCTTGAGGAGTGGTCTGTGACTGCCCGCGTCCGCTGTGGGTCTTCCGGCCCTTTTCCCTGTCGGTGCGCTGAGTCGAGCCTGAGCGTAGGTAGCGGTGTTTGCGTACCCCAGACCCCGGCACGTTGATCCGGGAAGGGCGGCCCCATGGCGCGCATCGAGGGTGAGGTGCTCATCCGCCGACCGGTGGAAGAGGTCTTCGACTTCGTCGCTGACGAGCGCACCGAGCCCACCTACAACCGCAACATGCTGCGCTCGGAGAAGGTGACCGACGGCCCGATCGGGCGCGGCACCCGGTTCCGGGCCATCATCCGAGCCGGCCGCCGGACTCTGCCGATGGACATCGAGTACACCGCCTTCGACCGGCCTCACCTGATCGCCTCCACCACCCGCATGTCCACCGCGGACTTCAACGGCACGCTCACCTTCACCCCGACCGCCCTCGGTACCCGGCTGCGCTGGTCCTGGCAGACGCGCCCGAAGGGCGCTCTCAGAGTGGTGGCCCCGGTGCTTACCTGGTTCGGCGCCCGGCAGGAACGCCAGATGTGGACCCGGCTGCGCGACCATCTGGAAGCCGCAAGCGGCACGAGGTAGGCGGCCATGGGCACGACATCGTGGGTGAGCGGCCTCGCCGGCACGATCGTGACGCTGACACTGCTGGCCGGGGTCGCCGGCTTCTTCACCGACCGGCTCGCGGTGCGCCCCTGGCTGGTTGTGCTGTATGGCATCAACGCCGGACACGTCTCCCGCGAGACACTGCGCGCAGTTCGCCCAGTCGACGTCGCGCTGCTCCTGCTCGCCGGCGGGACCTACGCCGGGTTCTGGCCCGGACCTGGCGGAACCCAGATCCTTTGGATGAGCGTCGCGATCGCCCAGCCACTGCTCGGCATCGTCATCCTCCTGGCCACCCACCTGTGGGGTCGATCCGGCCTGATGGGCGGCGCTCTCGCGCTCTCGATCCTCATGATCTTCAACGCCACGTCGACCGGCGTCGGCTGGCTGGGAGCCGCAGCCAGCGTGCTTCTTCTCGCGGGCGACTTCGGCACAACCGACCGACCCTCCCGGCTCCTGGCAACATGCCTCGCAGTCGGCTACGGCGCACTTATCGCCTGGTTCGGCTGGCTCGCGATACTCCTACTCACCTGAGACCAGCCGCGGAGGCCGCAGTCCCTGGCTGCGCTGTCGTTGCGTGCTCGTCGAGGAAGCGCTCCACCAACGTCCGCACGACGACAGCCATGCTGAACCCGCGGGCCTGACAGAACCGCCGCAGCCGCTCGTGATCGGTCTCGGGCAGCCGCACAGGGAGCACCCTCATCCGGACGCCTGAGGGGGGCTCGCCCCCGAGCAGCCGACCGAGTCGCTCGCTGTCCACCGGCGGCGCAGACGCGGCGGCCCCCTGAAGTCGCCCGAGCCCGGCGGTGAGCGACACGGCCGCGTCAGCTCGGGCCAGAAGAAGACCGCGCAGCAACTCGTCCCGCTCCCCTGGCTCCAGGGGCTGCAGCGCCTTGTCCAGCAGCT
>JBMOMI010000657.1:0-2160 GCA_049325235.1 Actinomycetota bacterium
GGCGTGGACATCGCGGTGGACGGCTCGGTGCCCCTGGGCGCCGGCCTGTCCAGCTCGGCGGCGCTGGAGTGCGCGGTGGCCGTCGCGCTCGCCCAGCTGACCGGCCTCCCGCTGGACGACGACGGGCGGGCTCGGCTGGCGGCGGCCTGCGTGCGGGCCGAGAACGTCGTGGCGGGCGCTCCGACCGGGGGGATGGACCAGGCGGTGTCGTTGCGGGCCCGCGAGGGCCACGCCCTGCTGCTGGACTCGACCGACTTCTCCGTGCGGCACGTGCCGTTCGACCTGGCCGGCCACGGGCTGGCGCTGCTCGTCGTCGACACCCGCGCGCCGCACCGGCTCGTGGACGGCCAGTACGCGAACCGCCGTGCCACGTGCGAGCGCGCGGCGTCCGCTCTCGGGGTCCGCGTGCTCGCCGACCTGGGCCCGGACGCGGACCTGTCGGGCCTGGACGAGGCGGCGCGGCGCCGGGTGCGGCACGTCGTCGGCGAGGTCGCACGCGTGCACGCCGTCGTCGACCTCCTGCGCGCCGGGCGGGTCGAGGAGACCGCCCCGCACCTGGACGCATCCCACGCCTCGCTGCGCGACGACTACGAGGTCTCCAGTCCGGAGCTCGACCTCGCCGTGGAGGCCGCGCGCTCCGCAGGCGCCCTCGGGGCGCGGATGACCGGCGGTGGCTTCGGTGGTTCGGCGATCGCGCTCGTGCGCGAGGCAGAGCTGTCGACGGTGGCCGAGGCAGTGCAGAAAGCGTTCTCGCACAATGGCTTCACCGAGCCGGCGTTCCTGGTCGCCACCGCGTCGGCCGGCGCCACCTCCCACCCCCGGTGATCATGCGCCGTCAGCTGCCGGCGAGGTCCTGCACGGTGCGGGACAGCACGCAGAACTCGTTGCCCTCCGGGTCCGCCAGCACGGTCCACGTCGCGTCCGGCGGCTGACCGACGTCCACCCGAGTCGCGCCGAGCGCGAGCAGCCGGTCGATCTCCTCCTCGGTGCTGCTGCCGTCCGCGCGCAGGTCGAGGTGCAGCCGGTTCTTCACCGCCTTGCGCTCCGGCACCGCAATGACGTCGATCGTCGGCCAGGCGCGGTCGGGCGGTGCGAGGCTGATGATCTCGTCGTCCGACTCGACGACGTCCCAGCCGAGGGCAGCCGCCCAGAAGTCGGCGACGCGTCGCGGGTCCTGTGCGTCGATGGCGATGACGGCGACTCTGCTGGTCATGCGCCCCACTGTGGCGGGTCGGCCTCAGCGGCGCGAGGCGTCGGGGTGCAGCGCCACGAACAGGGACCACGGCGCGCCGTCCGCGGGCCGGGGCCGTTCGGCGAACTCGTCCAGCAGGGCGTGCAGCCGCTGGCGCAGCTCCGCCAGGTCGGGGTCGGTCAACCGCAGGCCGAGCCGGGACATCGTCAGGTCACCGACCGGCACCTGCGACGCCTCGGCGACGAAAGCGTCGAGCATGCCCCGGTCGGCGGCGGGCGTGTCGAGGTACCACGACTTGCCCGTCGCCCGGTACGGGACCTCCCGGGCACCGCGCGCGCCGCGCCGCACGCCTTCGGCGACGAGGAAGCCGGTGTCGACGAGGGTCCGCACGTGGTGCAGCACCGAGGCCGGGTTGCGCCCCAGCCGCTCGGCGATCTCCTTGTTGGTGAGCGCCTCGTCGAGCGTCATCCGCAGGATCTGCAGACGCAGCCCGGACGCGAGCGCCCGCGCCTCGGCGTCCGTCGCCGGACGTCGCACCCGCGCCTTCCCGTCGGCTCTCACTCGGCCGAGCGTAGCGATAGTGATTGACATCTCCCAATCACTGTCGGAAGAGTGCCCTCGTGACCGCTCAGCCCCCGTCCGCGCCGGCGCCACCGCGGCGAGCCGCAGGCTGGCGGGCCGGTCTCGCGTACCACCACGACTTCCGGCAGCTGTGGTTCGGCGACGGCGTCAGCCAGCTCGGCGTCCAGCTGGTCGGGCTCGCGATGCCCGTGCTCGCCGTCCAGGTGCTGGCGGCGGACGAGATGCAGATGGGCCTGCTCGCCACGTTCGAGATGCTCGCGTTCCTCGTCATCGGGCTTCCCGCCGGGGCGTGGGTGGACCGCTGGCGCAAGAAGCGGGTGCTCATCGCCGGGGACGCCGTCCGTGGTGTCGTCCTGCTGACGCTGCCGGCCGCGTGGCTCCTCGAC
>JBMOMI010000658.1:0-2158 GCA_049325235.1 Actinomycetota bacterium
GCAGGTGGCAGCCGGTGGAGGCCCCGGTCGTCCCGACGTAGGCGACGACCTGCCCGCGGCTGACGGGGCCGGACCTGACGGCGAACCCCTGCAGGTGCTTGTAGGCGGTGGCGACCGACGTGCCGCCGATGACACCGTGGTTGATCACCAGCATGTTGCCCGCGGCGCCAGCGGCCCCCGCCCGGACCACCGTGCCGTCGGCCGCTGCGCGCACCGGCGTCCCGCAGGGGTCGGCGAAGTCCGTCCCCGAGTGCAGCCGGCGGATGCCGTAGATCGGGTGGATCCGGTAGCCGAAGGGCGAGGAGACCCGCCCGGACGTGGGCCGCAGCAGCACCCCGCCGGAGTCGGACGGCGCGCGCGGCGCGGAACGCGCTGCCCCGGCCCGACGCCGCTCCTCGGCGCGCCGCCGCTCCTCCTCCGCGATCCGACGCAGCTCGGCCTCGAGCGCCGCCTGCTCCGCCTCGAGCTGCTCGAGCTGCTGAAGCTCGGCCTGCTTGCGCGCCTCGATCGTCGCCAGCGCCTGCGCCTGCTGGGCGCGCAGCTGCTCGATCTCGGCCTTGCGGGCGGCGGCGTCCGCCTCCGCCTTGCGGGCCGCCTCCAGGTTGGCGGCGGCTTCCTGCTTGAGCCGGTCGATCTCGTCCTGGACGGCGGCCAGCCTCGCCTCGGAGTTCGCACGCAGCGCCTGCTGCTCGCTCAGCCGCGCGAGCGTGCCGTTCTGGGTGCGCAGCGCCGTGTCCACCAGCACGTAGCGGTCGGCGAAGTCGGTCGGGTTCTGCGCCGACAGCGCGACCTCCAGCGCGGGGTTGAGGCTGCCTCCGCGGTACGCCTGGGACGCGATCTGCCCCAGCGCCCGGTGCGCCGCCTCGACCTCCGCCTCGCCGTCCTCGATCGCCTGTCGCGCCTTGGCCTCGGACTGGGTCGCGGCGGCCAGCCGCCCGGCGAGCTCGACGTCCTTGGCGTGCGCCTCGGCCGCCACCGCCTGGGCCTGCTCGAGCTCGGCCTGCGCGACCGGCAGCCGCTGCTCGGTCTGCTGCAGCGCGACCGCGGCCGCGGCCACCTCGGCGGACGTCCCCTCCAGGGCTGCCTGCAGCTCACCGATGCTGCGGTCGACCTCGCGCTTGCGCTCCTCCGGCCCGGCGAACGACGCCTGCGGGACGGCGACCAGCAGGCCGGCGGCCACCAGGGCGCCGGTGACGGCGGCGGCCATACGAGCGGGCCGAGGTCCACGCATGGGCTACACCTTGAGGTATCGACCCAGCGTCAGCACGGACGACACGCCAGCAAGCAGGATTCCTATCGCAAAAAGGGCAGGGGCGACGAGCAGGACCTCGGAGGTCCCGATGTAGTTGAACAGCGGGAGCGCCTCGGTGAGCCACCCCTCGACGCCGTACCGGACCGCGGCCCACAGCCCGACGGTCGCCAGGCCAGCGCCGATGCTCGCGGCCAGCACCCCTTCGAGCAGGAACGGCATCTGGATCAGCAGCTTGGAAGCGCCGACCAGGCGCATGATCCCGGTCTCCCGGCGTCGGCTGAACGCCGACAGCCGGATCGTCGTGGCGATGAGCAGCGCCGCAGCGACGATCATCACGGCCGCGAACACCCCGGAGACCAGCGTGAACGCGTTGAGCACCGCGAAGAACCGGTCCAGCAGGCGCCGCTGGTCCTGCACCTCCTCCACGCCCGGGTAGCCGGTGAAGTACTCGGCGACGACCTGGTACCGCTCGGGATCCTTCAGCTTGACCCGGTAGGACTCCGGCATCTGGTCCTGTGTCACGTTGTCCGCGATCGCGGTGTCCTTGAACTGCTCCTTGAAGCGCTCGAACGCCTCGGCCTTCGACTCGTAGTAGTAGACGTCGACGTACTCGGCGAGCGGACCGGTCTCCAGCGACGACACGATCGAGTCGCGCTGCGCCTGCGTCACCTCGCCCTCGGCGCACGTCGGCGCCTCGCTGTTCTCGACGCACAGGAAGATCGACACCTGGACGCGGTCGTACCAGTAGTCCTTCATCGTGCCGATCTGCATCTGCAGCAGTGCGCCGGCGCCCACGAACGTCAGCGACACGAACGTGACGAGGATGACCGAGATCGTCATGGCGAGGTTGCGGCGCAGGCCGATGAGGATCTCGCTGAGGATGAACTGGAGGCGCATGAGGTGTCC
>JBMOMI010000659.1:0-2155 GCA_049325235.1 Actinomycetota bacterium
CCGCTCGACGGCGCCGGCGTCCCCGCACGCGGCCAGCCAGTTCGCCAGCAGGCGGTGCCCTCCCTGGGTCAGCACCGACTCGGGGTGGAACTGGACGCCGTGCAGCGGCAGCTCCTGGTGCTGCAGCGCCATCACCACGCCGCCGGTGGTACGGCCGGTCACGACGAGCTCGTCCGGCACGGTGCCGTCGACGACGGCGAGGGAGTGGTACCGCGTGGCGGTGAAGGGGCTGGGGAGCCCGGCGAGCACTCCGGTGCCGGAGTGCACCACCTCGCTGGTCTTGCCGTGCATGAGCTCGGCGGCGTGCGTGACCGTGGCGCCGTGCACCTCGGCGATCACCTGGTGGCCGAGGCAGACGCCGAGCAGCGGCGTCCCGGTGCCGGCGCAGTGCCGGACCAGGTCGCCGCACACCCCCGCCGACGCGGGCGTGCCGGGGCCGGGCGACAGCAGGACGCCGTCGACGCCCCGCGCGGCCTCGACCCCGATCTCGTCGTTGCGCACCACCCGGCACTCGGCGCCGAGCTGGCGCAAGTACCCGACGATCGTGAAGACGAAGCTGTCGTAGTTGTCGACGACCAGGACCCGTGCGGTCATCAGTCACCCACGGTGCCGTCGTTGAACGGCATCAGCGGCGCCACGGCCGGGAAGACCCAGACGAACAGCACCGCGACGACGACGGCGGCCAGCACGAGGGCGAGCAGCGCCTTGACCGGTACCGGCCCGGGGAGGATGCGCCACAACCATCCGTACACGCCTGTCTCCTCTCAGCCCTGCGTGAGCGCGGCGGGTTCGCCGTCGGCCTTCGGCTGCCAGCTCTCGAGCTCGGCGTGCACGATGTACCGCTGCCGCGCGGAGTACATCGGGTGGCACGCGGTCAGCGTCAGCAGCCGCTCGGTCGGCTGGGCGTCCGGCTGGCCCGGGACCGGCGCGACGACGTCCACCCGGTCGGGGGTGACGATCTGGTACTCGCGCATCCGGTACACGTACCAGGTGTCCGCGCTCTCCACCACGATCGGGTCCCCGGGCTGCAGCTCCGCGATGAGGTTCAGCGGCCGGCCGTACGTGACGCGGTGGCCGGCGAGGGAGAAGTTGCCGACCTCGCCGGGCATCGCCGTGCCGGGGTAGTGCCCGAGCACGCCGTTGTTGAGCACCTCGGCCAGGCCGATGCCCTCCTCGGCGGGCACGACGTAGTCGTCCCCGAACCGGGGGACGTGGACCAGCGCGAACGGCTCGCCCTCGGCCGCCGGCTGCACGGGCGGCGGATCGCCCACGCCGAGGGGGGAGTCCGCGACCGGTGCCGGGGCCGGCTCGGTCCACGAGCCGCGCAGCTCGCTGGCGATCGCGTTCTGCTCCCGGGCCGCCTCGACGTCGGTCCACCACAGCTGCCAGGCGACGAAGAGCAGCAGCACCAGGCCGAGCGTGATGAACAGCTCACCCAGACCGCGCACGGCGGAGCGGATCACGCGGCGTCCCCCGGGACCCGGGCGTAGCGCAGCTCCAGCGACCCCTCGAACGCCGGCATCGTGATCGAGCGCTGCACGTTCTCGTCGTAGACCAGCCCGTAGGCGTCGACGTACTCGCGGTAGATCGACACGTCGGGGGAGGCGTCCAGCGCGGCCAGGAGCCTGCCGGTGTCCCCGATCGCCGTGATCGTGTAGGGCGGCGAGTAGACCCGACCCTGCAGCCGCATCGTGCTGCCGACGCAGCGGAACGCGCTGGTGGAGATGACGCGCTGGTCCATCAGCATCATCGCCTCGGCGCCGCCGGCCCACAGGGCGTTGATCACGGCCTGCACGTCCTCCTGGTGGACCACCAGGAGGTCCGAGGCGACCCCCTCGGGCACCGGCTTGTCCCGCGGGGCGTCGTCCAGTGTGATCGTCACGCCGGGTCCCTCGAGCTCGCGCAGCCCGGCCGGTGCGGCCAGCTCGTCGGCCCGCGCCCGGAGGGCGCCGACCCGCGCGTCCCCCACCGCGCCGGTGAGCGCCTCCACCTCGGCCTGCAGGGCCGCGACCCGCTCCGTCGCGGCCTGGACCGTGGCCGCCTCCTGCTGGATCAGGCCGGGCAGGTCCTGCACGTCGTCCCGCAGCGCGCCGTCCGCCGAGGCGCGGGCGCTGGCGGAGAACAGCAGCCCCGCGACGACCAGGACGGCGACCAC
>JBMOMI010000660.1:0-2153 GCA_049325235.1 Actinomycetota bacterium
GTCGCCCTCGGTGGCAACGCGATGACGGCGGCAGACGGGTCGGCGGCCCCCGGCGACCAGATCGCCGCCGTCACCCAGGCGGCGGGGCACATCGCCGCCCTCGTCGCCGCCGGTCACGAGGTCCTGCTCACGCACGGCAACGGGCCGCAGGTCGGGAACCTGCTGGTGAAGAACGAGCTGGCCGCCAGCGTCGTCCCGCCGGTGCCGCTCGACTGGTGCGGCGCCCAGACCCAGGGAACGATCGGGTTCATCCTCCTCAACGCCCTGGACCGCGCCCTGGCCGACGCCGGCTCGCCGTGCCGACCCGCCGCCGTCGTGTCCCGCATGCTCGTCGACCGCGACGACCCCGGCTTCTCGCGCCCGACCAAGCCCATCGGCCGGTACCTGCCGGCCGGCGAGGCGCGCACCATGATCGACCACGGTCAGACGTGGGAGGACCGTGACGAGCGAGGGTGGCGCCGGGTGGTGGCCAGTCCCGAGCCGCTGGAGATGCTCGACGCGCCGGCGGTCCGGGCCCTGCTGGAGGCCGGCTTCCTGGCCATCGCCGGAGGCGGCGGAGGCATCCCCGTCGTGCGCGAGGCCGACGGCCGCCTGCGCGGTGTGGAGGCGGTCATCGACAAGGACCTGGGCGCGGTGGTGCTGGCCCGCGCCGTCACTGCCGAGGCGCTCGTCATCGCCACCGACGTGGAGCACGCCGTCGTCGGCTGGGGGACGCCGGACGCACGGCCCCTGGGCCGCGTCACGGTCAGCGAGCTGCGGGCCTACTTCAAGGAGGGCCACTTCGCCTCGGGGTCCATGGGCCCCAAGGTGGACGCCGCCTGCCGGTTCGTCGAGGGCGGTGGCCGGACCGCGGTCATCACCTCGCTGGCCCGCATCGGCGAGGCCCTCGACGGCACCGCCGGCACCATCGTCGAGAACGACTGAGCCGCAGCAGTTTCCGCACACCGAAGGAGGACACGTGCCCGAGCCCATCGAGGTACGCAAGGTTCCGATCAAGAGCGTCGCCGACGCGTCCGGGCTCGCCGAGCTCATCGACGACGGCGTGCTCGATGCCGACCGGGTCATCGCCGTCATCGGCAAGACCGAGGGAAACGGCGGCGTCAACGACTACACCCGGATCATCGCCGACCGCGCGTTCCGGGAGGTGCTCGTCGAGAAGGGCAGCCGGTCGATGGACGAGGTCAAGCAGATCCCCATCGTGTGGTCCGGTGGCACGGACGGCGTCATCTCGCCGCACGCCACCGTGTTCGCGACCTTGCCCGCCGAGCAGGCAGAGCAGACCGAGGAGCCGCGGCTGACAGTCGGTTTCGCGATGAGCGAGGTGCTGCTGCCGGAGGACATCGGTCGAACCGCGATGATCACCAAGGTGGCGGACGCGGTGAAGGTCGCCATGGAACGGGCCGGGATCACCGACCCCGCCGACGTCCACTACGTGCAGACGAAGACGCCGCTGCTGACGATCCACACGATCCGCGACGCGAAGAGCCGCGGCAAGACGGTGTGGACCGAGCACACGCACGAGTCGATGGACCTGTCCAACGGCTGCACCGCGCTGGGGATCGCCGTGGCGCTCGGCGAGATCGAGATGCCGACCGACGCCGACGTGATGCACAACCGGAGCCTGTACTCCTCGGTGGCGTCCTGCTCGTCGGGGGTGGAGCTCGACCAGGCGCAGGTCGTCGTCGTCGGTAACGCCCGCGGCGTCGGGGGCCGCTACCGGATCGGCCACGCGGTGATGCGGGACGCGCTGGACACCGACGGCATCTGGGACGCCGTCCGGGACGCCGGCCTCGACCTGCCGGAGCGACCGCACCCGAGCGACCTGGACGGCCGGCTCGTCAACGTGTTCCTCAAGTGCGAGGCCAGCCAGGACGGCCAGGTCCGCGGCCGGCGCAACGCGATGCTCGACGACTCCGACGTGCACTGGCACCGCCAGATCAAGGCCGCAGTCGGCGGTGTCACTGCGTCGGTGACCGGCGACCCCGCGGTGTTCGTGTCGGTGTCGGCGGCGCACCAGGGCCCGGACGGCGGCGGCCCCGTCGCCGCCATCGTCGACCTGGGCAGCGGGGAGCCGACCGGCTACCGGGCGCCCGGGCCGCCGTCCGTCTGACGCCGCCTGCTCGCCGTCCCCACCGTTGCTCGCCGGAGCCACC
>JBMOMI010000661.1:0-2153 GCA_049325235.1 Actinomycetota bacterium
CCTGCGCCAAACCTACTGGCGCAGGGCCACCCTGTGACGGAACCGGGAGGGCCGTCAGCGCTGCAGCGACTGCATGACCTCGCGCATCAGCTGCGCGGTCTCGCTGGGCGTCTTGCCGACCTTGACGCCGGCCGCCTCGAGGGCCTCCTTCTTCGCGGCGGCTGTGCCCGAGGAGCCGGACACGATGGCACCGGCGTGCCCCATCGTCTTGCCCTCGGGGGCGGTGAACCCGGCGACGTAGCCGACGACGGGCTTCGTGACGTGCTCGGCGATGTAGGCGGCGGCGCGCTCCTCGGCGTCACCGCCGATCTCGCCGATCATCACGATGGCGTCGGTGTCCGGGTCGGCCTCGAACGCCTCGAGGCAGTCGATGTGGGTCGTCCCGATGATCGGGTCGCCGCCGATGCCGACGCAGGTGGAGAACCCGAAGTCCTTGAGCTCGTACATCATCTGGTAGGTCAGCGTGCCGGACTTGCTGACCAGGCCGATGCGGCCGGGCGGCGTGATGTCGGCGGGGATGATCCCGGCGTTGGACTGCCCGGGGCTGATCAGCCCGGGACAGTTCGGGCCGATGAGCCGCGACGTCCCGGACTCCTGCGCGTACGTGAAGAACTCCGCGGTGTCCCGCACCGGCACACCCTCGGTGATGATCACGATGAGCGGCATCGCGGCGTCGACGGCCTCGACCACCGCGTCCTTGGTGAACGCCGGCGGGACGAACACCACGGACACGTTCGCCCCGGTGGCCTCCATCGCCTCCTTGACCGTGCCGAAGACCGGCAGCTCCACGCCGTCCTCGAAGCTCGCGGTCTGGCCCGCCTTGCGTGCGTTGACGCCGCCGACCACGTTCGCGCCGGAGCGCAGCATCCGCTGCGTGTGCTTCGTGCCCTCCGAGCCGGTCATCCCCTGGACGACGATGGTGCTGCTGGAGTCGAGGAAGATCGCCATGTCCGTGGTCCCCTTACTTCGCCGCGGCGGCGAGCTCGGCCGCGCGGTGCGCGGCGGCGTCCATCGTGTCGACCAGCTCGACGACGTCGTGCTCCGCGTCGTCGAGGATGCGGCGCCCCTCGTCCGCGTTGTTCCCGTCGAGGCGGACGACGAGCGGCTTGTCGATCGCCTCCCCCTTGGCCTTCAGCGACTCGATGGCGCCGACGATGCCGTTGGCGACCGCGTCGCACGCGGTGATGCCGCCGAAGACGTTGACGAAGACGCTCTTGACCTGCGGGTCGCCGAGGATGATCTCCAGGCCGTTCGCCATCACCTCGGCGGAGGCGCCGCCGCCGATGTCGAGGAAGTTCGCCGGCTTCACGCCCCCGTACTCCTCCCCCGCGTAGGCGACGACGTCGAGCGTGCTCATCACGAGACCGGCGCCGTTGCCGATGATCCCGACCTCGCCGTCCAGCTTGACGTAGTTGAGGTCCTTCTCCTTGGCCGCCTGCTCCAGCGGGTCGGTCGCGGACCGGTCGACCAGCTCGGCGTGGTGCGGCTGACGGAACGCGGCGTTGTCGTCGAGCGTGACCTTGCCGTCGAGCGCGATGACGCGACCGTCCTCGGTGCGCACCAGCGGGTTGACCTCGACGAGCGTGGCGTCCTCGGAGTGGTAGACGTCCCAGACCTTCTGCAGCACCTCGACGACCTGAGCCCGCACGTCGGCGGAGAACCCTGCGGCGTCGGCGATCTCGGCCGCCTTCGCCTCGTCGATACCGACCTGCGGGTCGACCCTCACCTTCGCGAGGGCCTCCGGCCGCTCGACCGCGAGCTGCTCGATCTCCATGCCGCCCTCGACCGACGCCATCGCCAGGTACGCCCGTTCGGCGCGGTCGAGCAGCAGGGAGACGTAGTACTCCTCGGCGATCCTCGCGCCCTGCGCCACCATGACGCGGTGCACGGTGTGGCCCTTGATGTCCATGCCGAGGATCTGGCCGGCCTTCTCGGCCGCCTCGTCCGGCGAGTGGGCGAGCTTCACGCCGCCGGCCTTGCCGCGGCCACCGGTCTTCACCTGGGCCTTCACGACCACGGTGCCCCCGCCCAGCTGCTCGGCAGCCGCGCGGGCCTCGTCGGGAGTCTGGGCGACCACTGCGTCGAGCACGGGGACCCCGTGCTTGGCGAACAGGTCGCGCGCCTGGTACTCGAACAGGTCCACGGAACGTCCG
>JBMOMI010000662.1:0-2149 GCA_049325235.1 Actinomycetota bacterium
TGACCGACAACCGCAACCGCGCGGCGTCCGAGGTGCGCGTGGCCTTCACCCGCAACGGCGGCACGATGGCCGACCCCGGCAGCGTGTCGTACCTGTTCACGCGCAAGGGCGTCGTGCTGGTGCCGTCGGACGGGCTGACCGAGGACGACGTCCTGGCGGCGGTCCTGGACGCCGGCGCAGAGGAGGTCAACGACCTCGGCGGCTCGTTCGAGGTGCTGAGCGAGGCCGGCGACCTCGTCGCGGTCCGCACCGCGCTGCAGGAGGCGGGGATCGACTACGACTCCGCCGAGGTGCAGTTCGTGCCGTCGACGCAGGTCCCGCTGGACGCCGAGGGCGCACGCAAGGTGTTCAAGCTCATCGACGCGCTCGAGGACAGCGACGACGTGCAGAACGTGTACGCCAACTTCGACGTCCCCGACGAGGTGATGGCCGAGGTTGAGGCCAGCTGACGAGCAGGCGGGTGTCGCTGCCGGTGCGCGCCCGGTGACGGTGCGACAGTGAGCGCGTGCGCGTCCTCGGTGTCGACCCCGGCCTGACGCGGTGCGGTCTCGGTGTCGTCGACGGGCGCCCCGGGCGCCGCGCCGCCCTGGTCGCGGTGGACGTCGTCCGCACCCCGGCCGACGCCGGTCTCGCCGAGCGGCTGCTCGCGGTCGCCGAGGCGGTGGAGGCGTGGCTCAAGCGCTACCGGCCCGACGTGCTGGCCGTCGAGCGGGTGTTCAGCCAGCACAACGTGCGCACGGTGATGGGCACCGCGCAGGTGTCCGGCGTCGCGCTGCTCGCCGCCGCCCGCGCCGGCACGCCGGTGGCGCTGCACACGCCGAGCGAGGTCAAGGCCGCCGTGACCGGCGACGGGCGGGCCGGCAAGGACCAGGTGGCCGCCATGGTCACCCGGATCCTCGACCTGCCGGCACGACCGCGCCCCGCGGACGCCTCGGACGCCCTCGCGCTGGCGGTCTGCCACCTGTGGCGCGGGTCGGCGACCCCCGCGGTCGCCGGGCGCAGCGGTGCGCCGACGGCAGCCCAGTCGGCGTGGGCGGCTGCGCTCGCGGCGACCCGGTCGCGCTGACCGGCGCGTCGGGCCGCGGTTGTCGGCGCGGGCCGCTACGGTGAGGCGCGTCGTACACGTGTTCGGGAGGGTGTCACGGTGATCGCTTCGGTGCGAGGGACGGTGCTGCAGGTCCGGCTGGACGCGGCCGTGGTCGAGGTCGGCGGGGTCGGCATGCTCGTGCAGGCCACGCCCGGCACCTTGGCCGAGCTGCGGGTCGGGTCCGAGGCCACGCTGCACACGTCGCTGGTCGTGCGCGAGGAGTCCCTGACCCTCTTCGGGTTCGCCGACGCCGACGAGCGGGAGGTCTTCGAGACGCTGCAGACCGTCTCCGGGATCGGCCCGCGGCTGGCGCTGGCGATGCTCGCCGTGCACACGCCCGAGGGGCTGCGCCGAGCGGTCGCCGAGCAGGACCTCACCGCCCTGCAGCGGGTCCCGGGCATCGGGCGCAAGGGCGCCCAGCGGATCGCCCTGGAGCTCACCGACCGCCTCGGGGTCCCGGCGGGGGCGGTGCCGGACGGCGTCCCCGCGGCGGTTCCGGCCGCCTCGACTGTCGGCCACGGCCAGGTGGTCGACGCGCTCGTCGGTCTGGGGTGGAACACCCAGCAGGCCCAGCAGGCGGTGGCCGCCGTCACCGCCGGGACCCCGGACGGCGCCGGCGGCGGCACGGCCGACGTCCTGCGCGCCGCGCTGCGGCACCTGGGGAGGAGCTGACGTGGCACGCCACGCCGACGGCTCGGTCGAGGTCGACCTGCCCGACGTCGACGCCCGCGTCGTCTCCGGGGACGCGGACGCCACCGAGCGGGCCGCCGAGGCGGCGCTGCGGCCCAAGCGGCTGGCCGAGTTCGTCGGCCAGCGGGTGGTCCGCGAGCAGCTCTCACTCGTGCTCGAGGCCGCGCAGCGGCGCGGCAAGGCGCCCGACCACGTGCTGCTGTCCGGCCCGCCCGGCCTCGGCAAGACGACGCTCGCGATGATCTACGCGAGCGAGCTCGGCGCGTCGCTGCGGATGACCAGCGGCCCGGCGATCCAGCACGCCGGCGACCTCGCGGCGGTGCTGTCCTCGCTGGAGGAGAACGAGGTGCTCTTCCTCGACGAGATCCACCG
>JBMOMI010000663.1:0-2148 GCA_049325235.1 Actinomycetota bacterium
CGGCTCGCGGAGCCGGGACGGCTGCTCGGCGAGTGCCGCGAGGACGAGGTACCGGTTGGTCAGGGACTTCGACCCGGGCAGCGCGACGGTCGCGTCGACGGGGCGCTCCGACGTCGGCGCCGGCCACAGCGGCAGGCTCATAGAGGGCGAGCCTACGACGGGACCTCAGCGGTGGACGGCGCTGCCGGCCTTCCGGGCGGTGCTGCGGGCGGCGTGCTTGGCCTCGCGCTTGGCCTGCTTGGCGGCCAGCTTGGCCTCCGCGCGGGCCAGCCTGGCCGCGCGCCGCGCGTCGCGCGAGGCGTGCTTGGTGCGCCAGGCCAGGCCGGGACGGCCCTCGGTGTCGACGGTCGCCAGCAGCACGCCGCCGAGCAGGCCGAGGTTCTTGAGGAAGTGGGTGCGCTGGGAGCGGCGCTCCTCGGGGTCCTTGGTCTCCCAGAAGGGGTGCGCCACGTACGTCGTCGGGACGATCGTCGTGGCGAGCACCAGCGACGACAGCCGGGGCAGCCGACCGATCGCGAGCAGGGCACCGGCTCCTGCCATCGCCGCGCCGTTGGCCCGCACGAGGGTCTCCGGGTCGTCGGGGAGGCGCAGCGGGCCGGCCACCTTGTGCACGAGGGGCCGTGCGGCGTCCGCCTTGGGGGCGGGGTGCCGGAACTGGTCGAGCCCGGTCTGGATGAACACGGCGGACAGCAGCGGGCGCGCGATGCGGCGGACGACGGTCATGGGTCCTTGCTACCGCATGGGACTGCCTCCCGCGAGCGCTACCGGCCAGTGGCGTCGTGCGGGCCTGGCAGGCTGGGCGCATGTGCGGCAGGTACGCGGCGAGCCGGAACCCCGACGACCTCGTCGAGGAGTTCGAGGTGCAGGAGGTGGCTCTCGACCCGCCCGGGGCCGGCCAGGAGGAACCCGACGGCGTGGCGCCGGACTGGAACGTCGCCCCGATGCGCCCGCACCCGGTCGTGCTGGAGCGGCCGCCGCGCGGTGAGCCGGACGCCGAGCCGACCCGCCAGCTGCGCCTGCTCACCTGGGGGCTGGTGCCGTCGTGGGCCAAGGACCGGTCCACCGGCAACAAGATGATCAACGCGCGGGCGGAGTCTTTGCTGGACAAGCCCGCCTACCGCCGGGCGGCGATCGCTCGCCGGTGCCTCGTGCCGGCCGACGGCTGGTTCGAGTGGCAGGCCAGCCCGGTCGTCAAGGACGCCAAGGGCAAGCCGCGCAAGCAGCCGTTCTTCGTCCGCCCCGAGGACGGGTCCGTGATCGCGTTCGCCGGTGTGTACGAGCTGTGGCGCGACCCGTCGAGGGACGCCGACGACCCGTTCGCCTGGCTGGCGACGTACGCGATCGTGACGACCGACGCCGAGCCGGGCCTGGACCGCATCCACGACCGGATGCCGCTGGTGCTGCCGCGCGACCGCTGGGACGCCTGGCTCGACCCGTCGGTCAGCGAGCCGGACGACGTCCGCTCGCTGCTGC
This sequence comes from Actinomycetota bacterium, assembly GCA_049325235.1. Classification (GTDB taxonomy): domain Bacteria; phylum Actinomycetota; class Actinomycetes; order Actinomycetales; family SCSIO-59966; genus SCSIO-59966. The sequence goes on from JBMOMI010000663.1 coordinate 1,474, forward strand.
TGCCGGCGCCTCCCGGCCGCTTCGTCGCCGTCCCGGTGTCGCCGCTGGTCAACAACGTGCGCAACAACGGCCCCGAGCTGGTCGAGCCGCTCGCGGTCGACGACCTGGTGGGCGTCGTCGACCCGGCCACCGGCGAGGTGCTCGGAGGTCAGGGTGAAGCGCTCTTCTGAGCTCGAGGTGGGCACCGTCGAGGGCCCGGCCCGCGTGCTCCTGACCCTGCCCGCCGGGGCGGCGCGAGGGCGGCTGGTCCTCGGGCACGGCGCGGGGGCGGGCGTCGAGACCGCCGACCTGCTGGCCGTGCGCGACGCGGCGGCCGGCGCCGGCTGGGCCGTGGCCCTCGTCGTCCAGCCGTGGAGGGTGGCCGGCCGGCGGGTGGCCACCGCGCTGGCGCGCCTGGACGCCGCCTGGCGGGACGTCGTGGAGCACCTGACCCGTGGGCACGGGCTGCCGGCCGGGGCGGGGCCGCTCGTGCTCGGTGGCCGCAGCGCCGGGGCGCGCGTGGCGTGCCGGACCGCGCGGGAGCTCGGCGCGAGCGGAGTGTGCTGCCTGGCCTTCCCGCTGCACCCGCCGGGCCGCCCGGAGCGGAGCCGGGCCGCGGAGCTGCCGGCGGACGTGCCGACCCTCGTCGTCCAAGGACGCTCGGACGCCTTCGGCGGTCCGCAGGAGGTGGCGGCG
>JBMOMI010000664.1:0-2146 GCA_049325235.1 Actinomycetota bacterium
GCGGCCGTCGAGGTGGAGGGCGTGCAGGACGCCTGGGACACGCTCGTGCTGCCCGTTCTCGTCGCGCTGGGCAAGCGCTGGGAGGCGACCGGCACCGGCGTGGAGTCCGAGCACCTGCTCTCGGAGTGCGTGCTCGCCGTGGTGCACGCCCACACCCTGGCCCAACCCGTGCGGGGCGGCGCCCCCGTGCTGCTCGCCGGCGCTGAGGAGGAACAGCACGTCCTGCCGATCCACATCGTGGCGGCAGCACTGGCGGAACGCGGCGTCGCCTCCCGCGTTCTCGGTGGCCGCCTCCCCCGCGAGGCGCTGGCGGCGGCGGTGCGCCGCAGCGGCCCGGCCGCCGTCCTGGTGTACGCGTCGCTTCCCGTCGGCGACGCCGAGCAGCTGCGTGCCCTGCCCCGCATGCGTCCCGCGCCGCGACTCCTGCTCGGCGGGCCGGGCTGGGAGGGGGCTGAGCTGCCCAGCGGAGTGGACGCCGTCCGGGTCGGCTCGGTCGGGGAGGCCCTCCGCGAGCTCCAGGCTGCGATCTGACGCCCTGAGGGCTCACGTTCCCGTCCGGTCCTGCCGACATGTCAGGGGCAGGGCGAACGGGTCAGCCGGAGGGAGGCTGCCCCGACGGACGGCGAGGAGCAGGTGTGGCGACGGTTGTGGTGTGCGACGACTCCCCGGGTGCCCGGGAGACGCTGCGGCGCGCGGTCGCTGCCGTGCCCGGAGTGACGCGCGTCATCGGTGCCTCCTCCGGTGAGGAGGTGCTCGCCCGCTGGCCGGTGGACCGCCCCGCCCTGGTGCTCATGGACGTCCGCATGCCGGGGATCGGCGGTGTCGAGGCGACCCGGCGACTGCTCTCCCTGCACCCGGACGCGACCGTCGTCGTCCTCACCGTGGCCGAGGACGCCGACGGCGTCGCCCAGGCCGTGGCGGCCGGTGCCCGCGGGTACGTGGTCAAGGACGGGGACCGCGAGGAGCTCACCGCCGCGGTGCTGCACGCGGTCGGCGACCCGTCGCGTCGCGGCCCCGGGTCGCGTCGCGGTGACGGCCCCCGCGTGCCGGCTCTCACCGAGCGCGAGCTGCAGGTGCTCACCGGCATGAGCCGCGGCCGCAGCAACGCCGAGATCGGCAGGGAGCTGTTCCTGTCCGAGGACACCGTGAAGACCCATGCCCGCCGGCTCTTCCGCAAGCTCGGGGCCGCCGACCGCGCGCAGGCGGTGGCGGTGGGATTCCGGTGGGGTCTCGTACGCTGAGCCCCCAGGGAACGGACGCGGGGGGACCCGGATGGAGCAGCAGGTGGTCCACGGCGTAACGCCGGGTGCCGTCGCGCCGATGACGCCGGTGGAGCCGTCGACGTCGCTGTCCGCTCTCGCGGTGCAGGCCACCGACGGTGACGCCGCGGCGGTCCGCGACCTCATGGGCACGGTCCGCCGTATGGTCCACCGGTACTGCCGGGCCCGCCTCGGCGGCATGCCCGGTGCCGACCAAGCCGCCGAGGACGCGGCGCAGGAGGTGTGCGTGACCGTGCTGACCGCCCTGCCGCGGTACCGGCACGAAGGCCGGCCGTTCGAGGCCTTCGTGTACCGGGTCGCTGCCCGGCGGGTGGCCGACGCCCAGCGCGCCGTGTACCGGGGTGCCGTCCCGCTCGAGCAGCTGCCGGACCGGGTCTCCGCCGAGCCCACGCCCGAGGAGCAGGCGCTCACCCACGAGCAGGCCGACCGGGCCCGTCACCTGCTCGCGCAGCTGTCCGAGACCCAGCGTGAGCTGCTCATCCTCCGCGTGGCCGTGGGGATGTCCGCGGAGGAGGTGGGCCGGGCCCTCGACATGACGCCCGGCGCTGTTCGCGTCGCCCAGCACCGCGCCCTGGCCCGCCTGCGCTCCCTGGCCGGGCAGGAGGCATCGTGAGCAGTCCGAGCCCGCTCACGCCGCCCGGCCCGCCCGAGCCGGCGGACCACCTGTTCGTCGACGACGCGCTGCTCGACCGGCTCGGCTCGCGCACGGCGACGCCGGCCGACCTGCAGGACGACGCGGCGCGGCTGCTCGCCGCGCTCGCCGCCGACAGCGACCGTGAGCCGACGGCCGTCCCGGCCCCCCGTGCCGCCGCCCCCGCTCGCCGGCCGGCCGCCGCGTCGTCCGACGTCGTCCCGGAGCCGGCGCC
>JBMOMI010000665.1:0-2140 GCA_049325235.1 Actinomycetota bacterium
GTCAGGGTTCTACTCGTTCCTCGACGACGCCCGGCCGGTCGAGGTGGCCACGCCGTTCGGCCCGCCGAGCGAGCCGCCGGTGATCGGCCACGTCGCGGGCCGCCCGGTCGCCTTCGTGCCGCGGCACGGCCGCGACCACCGCATCCCGCCGCACCTCGTCAACTACCGCGCGAACATGTGGGCGCTGCGGGCCGTCGGCGTCCGGCAGGTCCTCGCCCCCTGCGCGGTGGGGTCCCTCACGGCGGAGAACGGACCGGGCACGGTAGTCGTGCCGGACCAGGTCGTCGACCGCACCTGGGGGCGCAGCTCGACGGTGTACGACCAGGTCGGCGCCGTCGTGCACGTCTCGATGGCCGACCCGTACTGCCCGGCCGGCCGGCGCGCGGTCGTCGAGGCCGGTGGCGGCGCCGACCTGCGGGTCGTGGACGGCGGGACGCTGGTGGTCGTGGGCGGCCCGCGCTTCTCGACCCGGGCGGAGTCGCAGTGGCACGCCGCGGCCGGCTGGTCGGTGGTGGGGATGACCGGGATGCCGGAGGCGTTGCTCGCGCGGGAGCTGGCCATGTGCTGCACGAGCATCGCCCTGGTCACCGACCTGGACGCCGGCGTCGAGCACGGCGAGGGCGTCACGCACGCCGAGGTGCTCGCGGTGTTCGCCCGCAACGTCGAGCGGCTCAAGGCGCTGATCGGCGACGCCGTCACCCGGCTCCCGGGCCCGGACGAGGACTGCGCCTGCCGGCACGCCCTGGACGGTCAGCGCCTGCCGTTCGAGCTGCCCTGAGCCGGTGCCGCTCCCCCGCCCGTTCCGCCGCGGCCGGCCGCGCCGCCGCCGGCTGCTGACGACGCCTCGCCGGCTGCTCGCGGCGGGGCTGCTGGCCGTGGCCGCCGCCGTGACGGTCGACGCCGTGGCGGCCGGTCCCCCGGCCGGTGAGCGTCTGCTGGTCGCCGCGCGGGACCTGCCCGCGGGCCACGAGCTGTCCCCCGGTGACCTGGCCGCGGTGACGGTGCCCGCGCCGGCGGTGCCCGACGGCGCGCTCACCGCCGGCGAGGCCGGTGGTCGAGTCCTCGGCTCGCCGGTGCGCCGTGGGGAGCCCGTCACGGACGCCCGCCTGGTCGGCCCCGGCCTGCTCGCCGCGGCGCCGGCGCGCACGATGGCGGTCCCGGTGCGGGTGGCCGAGCCCGCCGCCCTGGCTCTCGTGCGGCCCGGGGACGCGGTGTCCGTGCTCGCCGGCCCGGACCTCGGCGGGCTGGGCGGCGCCAGCGGGGAGGTGCTGGTCGACTCGGCTGTGGTCCTGCACGTGCCCGCCCCGGACGACGGGCTGCTCGGTGGGGACGCCGGCCGGGGCGGCGTCGTCGTCCTCGCCCTGGACCGGGCCGCGGCGACCCGCGTCGCGAGCGCCGAAGGCGCCCGAGCGCTGCTGCTCGGCGTGCTCCCCTAGGATGCAGGAGCGCCAGTGGACGCCGGAGCCGCTGGCCCGAGCCGCGAAGGAGCCGAGCCGATGCTCAAGGGGTTCAAGGACTTCGTCCTGCGGGGCAACGTCGTCGACCTGGCGGTCGCGGTGGTGGTCGGCGCCGCGTTCACCCTCGTGGTGAACGCGCTCGTCGAGGGGATCATCAACCCGCTGATCGCGGCGCTGTTCGGGCGGCCCGACCTGTCCAGGGTGGGCACCTTCACCGTGAACGACGCGGAGTTCTCCCTCGGCCTGGTGCTCGACGCCGTCGTCAACCTCCTGCTCGTGGCGGCGGCGATCTACTTCCTCGTCGTCACGCCCGTGAACCGGCTGATGGCGATGCGCAAGCGCGGGGATGAGCCCGAGGTGGCCTCCCCGTCGGAGGACATCGTGCTGCTCCAGCAGATCCGCGACCTGCTCGCCGAGCGCCGCGGGGCGCCCTGAGCTACCAGTGCGGCGGGCGCTCGCGGAGGATGCGCTCGTCGTCCGGGTCGTCCCCGTCGTCGTGTGCGTGGTCGCCCCAGCCGACGTCCCGGTCGTCGTCGGCGCGGTCGGGCACGACCGGGTCGTCGCCGGGCCGGCCGCTCACCGCGCCGTCCCCAGCACGCGGCGGACCTGGGCGTCGGGGTCGGTGAACAGCCCGACCGCGCCGAGCCGCACGACCCGCCAGCCCAGCCGGGCCAGCTGATCGG
>JBMOMI010000666.1:0-2132 GCA_049325235.1 Actinomycetota bacterium
TCGCCTCCGGCTCGCCCCAGGGCCGGCCGAACGACGAGAACGGCACTCCCCGCCGGGTCAGCCAGGCCGTCCTGGGGTCGCCGTGGTGGGTGCTGGTGAGCACGACGCCGTCCACGCCGCTGGTGCTCAGCAGCTCCTCGAAGGCGTCGATCTCCCGGGCGTCGTCCGCCGCGGTGTAGAGCAGCACGCGGTAGCCGTCGTCCTGTGCGCTGTCGACGAGCGCGTGCAGGAAGCGGTCGAGCACGACACCGTTGACACCGTCCCGGGCCGGCTCGAGCCGCATCGCCAGCGTCATCGACCGGCGCGTGCGCAGCTGCCGGGCGGCCAGCGAGGGCCGGTACCCGAGGTCGGAAGGCGCGCGCCTGACGGTCGGCGGCGCCGAGCCGGACGCCCTGCTCGTGCGGCCGGGCTCGGGGAGCACCGTGCGCGCCGTCGCCTACGCCCGCAACCTCGGCGACCGCACACCGGACCCCACGGTGCGCGTGGACAGCAGGCGGCGGCTCCGGCCCGGCCGCGCCGAGGAGACCATCACGCTGTCCTCGACGGCCGCCCAACCCTTCAGCGCCGACGTCGTGCTCGAGCTGACCTGCGACCTCGCGGCGATGGACCACGTCAAGACCGGGCTGCCGACCGCCCTCGTCGCGCCGCGGGGGGCCGGCTGGGGCGATGACTCCGTCGACGTCGCCGTCGACGCGCCGGGGGCGGCGATCGAGCCCGGGGACGCCGCCGTGAGGCTGCGCTGGCGGGTCGACGTCGCGCCCCGCTCGTCGGTCGACCTGACCTGGACCCTGGCCGCCCGCGACCGCCGGGCGGTCGTCGTGCCACCGCCGGACGACGCCACGCCGCCCTGGCAGGTGGAGATCGCCGCCGACGACCGCCGCCTGGCTCACTGGCTCGACCGGGCGCTCGGCGACCTCGCCGGCCTGCGACTGGCCACCCCGGAGGCACCGGGCGACGTGTTCGTGGCCGCGGGTGCGCCGTGGTTCCTCACGCTGTTCGGCCGGGACTCGCTGTGGGCGGCGCGCATGCTGCTGCCGCTCGGCACCGAGCTGGCGGCGTCCACGCTGCGGGTGCTGGCCGCCCGGCAGGGGCGCGAGCACGACACCGGCTCCGCCGAGGAGCCCGGCAAGATCCTGCACGAGCTGCGCCGGGACGGGATCGATCTGCCTTCCGACCCGGCCGGCTCGCTGCAGCTGCCGCCGGTCTACTACGGCACCGTCGACGCGACGTCGCTGTGGGTCTGCCTGCTGCACGACGCCTGGCGCTGGGGGATGCCGGCCGAGCAGGTCGCCGACCTGCTGCCCGCCCTCGAGGCCGCCCTGGAGTGGACGACGGACCACGGCGACTCCGACGGGGACGGCTTCCTGGAGTACGTGGACACCACCGGCCGCGGCTTGAGCAACCAGGGGTGGAAGGACTCCGGGGACTCCGTGCAGTGGCACGCCGGCGGCCTCGCCGAGGCGCCGATCGCCCTGTGCGAGGTGCAGGGCTATGCGTACGAGGCCGCCGTCGGTGGGGCCGCCCTGCTCGAGGCGTTCGGCCGGCCCGGCGCGGACCGCTGGCGGGAGTGGGCGGCCGGCCTGGCCGACCGGTTCCGGCGCCGGTTCTGGGTCGAGGACGACGACGGCCCCTTCCCGGCGATCGCGCTGGACAGCGCCAAGCGGCCGGTCGACTCCCTGACCAGCAACGTGGGCCACCTGCTCGGCACCGGGCTCCTCAGCGCCGAGGAGGAGGCGCAGGTGGCGCGCCGGCTGTCGGCGCCGGACATGGACTCCGGGTACGGACTGCGCACGATGTCCACCCGCGCGGCGGGCTACGGGCCGCTGAGCTACCACGGCGGGTCGGTCTGGCCGCACGACACCGCGATCGTGCTGGCGGGCCTGGCCCGGGGCGGGTTCGACGCCGCAGCGGGTTCGCTGGCCGAGGGGCTGCTCGCGGCGGCCGACGCGTTCGAGGGTCGGCTCCCCGAGCTCTACGGCGGCGACCCGCGGGACGCCGTGCCCGCACCGGTGCCGTACCCGGCGGCCTGCCGGCCGCAGGCGTGGTCCGCCGCGGCTGCGGTGGCGACGCTCGCGGCTGTCACCGGGCTGCGGCCCGACGTCCCGGCCGGGGTGGTCGACGTGCGCCCGCTC
>JBMOMI010000667.1:0-2130 GCA_049325235.1 Actinomycetota bacterium
GACAGCAACCCAACGGAGTCAGCGACCGAGCCGACGCCTCAACCGCTGACCCCAACGGGCCCGGAATCGTCGAATCCGATCAAGACAAACCGGGCAGGGCGAACCCGGCTGAAAAATCAGGGTCAGAGCCGCCGTGCTCTGCGACTCGGCGCGGTTGGCGAGGACGTCGACGGTCACGGTCTGGCCCGCGAGCAGCTCGGCGTCGTAGGCCTGCGGGACGACGAGCACCGCGACGACCTCGCCGCGGCGCAGCGCCGGCCCGGCAGCCGTGAGGTCGTCGATCGAGGCGGTGGTGATCGCCGGGTCAGCCTCGACCGCTGCCACCAGCTGCTGCGCCAACGGCCCGCTCGGCGAGCCGACCACGCCGACCCGGAACGTGTCGTAGCCTCGCGCGGCCGTCCCGACGATGAGGATGACGACGAGCGGCAGCAGCACCGCGAAGAACATCGCGGTGCGGTCCCGCACCAGCCGCCGCAGGGACGTCGAGGCGATGACGAGGGCGATCACGCCTGCACCGCCCTCCGGGACAGCAGCGCGGCCACCCCACCGGCCACCGCCGCGAACGCCAGGCACACCAGGACGGAGACCCAGACCACCGACGCCCCGGTTCCGCTGGCCAGGTCGGTGAACGCCCTGAGCACCCAGCCGTTCGGCGTCATCAGGGCCAGGGTGCGCAACGCCTCCGGCGCCGACCACACGTACACGAAGTTGCCCCCGAGCAGGACCAGCCCGAAGACCACCACCGACGAGATGCCGTCGGCCTGACGGTCCGTGCGGCTCAGCGAGATCACCAAGGCGGTCAGGGCGACGACCACGACCGCGAAGGAAAGGACGAGAACCCCTGCGGCCCAGGCCGGTCCCCAGTCGGCGTCGAAGACGAGCGACGTGACCACCGCCATCGTCGCGAGGCTCGCCACCGCGTAGACGAACGTCGACATCGCCTTGCCGGCGAGCACGGTCCCCGGGCGCACCGGCGCCGCCACCACCCGGTCGAGGGTGCCCCCGATCCGCTCGTCGAAGAACGACCGCGCCCCGAACGAGACGGCGAACAGCACGAAGAAGATGCCCATCGCCGGGCCGTAGTAGCTGATCGCCGACACCTCCCGCGCGCCGACGGGACGCTGGGACAGCTGGACCGGGATCCGCTCTGCGGCGGCGGCGGCGGCGAGCTCTGCCGCCCGTTCCGGTGGGGCGCCGGCCGCGAGTGCCGCCGCGACCGACAGCCGGTTCGCGTCCACCTGTGCCGTGAACGACTGCGCGAGGGCGCGGGCCACCTGCCCGGCGAGCTCGGTGTCCACGCTGCTGAGGACTGTGGGCGCGCCGGGCGGTCCTGCCTCGTGTACCGCCGAGAAGCCCTCCGGGACCACGATGGCGGCATCCGCTGTGCCCTTCCGGACGGCGTCCCTCGCCTCCGTCTCGGACGCCGCGCGGGACACGGTCACGAGGTCCTCGAGCTCGGGACTGGTCAGCATGTCCGAGAACGCCTGGGCAACAGGCCCGCCGTCCTCGTCGGCGACCGCCAGGTCCACGTGGAAGCCCTCGGAGCCCGCGAACGCGAAGCTCATCAACGTGGCGATGACGAGAGGAGCGACGAAGCCGAGCACCAGCGCAGAGCGGTCTCGGGTGCGCTGCCTGAGGTCCTTCAGCGCGATCACCATCGCCACCCGCAGCGCCGCCATCGTCCGCTACTCCCGCAACGCCGTTCCGGTGAGGTGCAGGAAGACGCTCTCCAGGTCGGGCTCGACGACCTGGACGCTCCGCACCGCGACACCGCTGCGCTCCGCGACGTCCAGCACCGAGGGCAGCAGCCGTCGTCCCTCCGGGACGAGGAGCACCGCGCCGCCGTCCGCAGTGTCCGCTCTCTCCACCCCAGGCAGGTGGCGCGCCTGCTCGGCGAACCTCTGGACGTCGCCGGACAGGGACAGCTCGATGCGGTCTCGCTGGGCCACCAGCGAGACCAGCTCCCGGCGCGTCCCCTCGGCCACCAGCCCGCCGTGGTCGATGATCCCGACGCGCCGGCAGAGCCGCTCCGCCTCCTCCATGTAGTGGGTCGTGTACAGGATCGCCATGCCCTCGGCCCCGAACCTCTGGACACTGGCCAGGATCGCGTGCCGGCTCTGGGGGTCGACA
>JBMOMI010000668.1:0-2129 GCA_049325235.1 Actinomycetota bacterium
GCCCACAGGAAGGCCGACAGCGTCTTGCCCGAGCCGGTCGGGGCCACCACGAGCGTGTGGTCCCCGGACGTGATCGCCTCCCACGCGCCGGTCTGGGCGGGCGTGGGTGCGGCGAACGCGCCGCGGAACCAGTCGCGCGTCGCGGGGGAGAACCGCTCGAGGACGTCGGCCACGTCGTGATTAGACACCCCGGCACCGACAGTGCACCCGGGCAGCGCCGGCCCGCCGTCCTTCGATGATCGAGTGTGAGCTCGCGGGGCGACACACCGGGCGTGTTGCCCGCAGGACTCACACTCGGCGGGGGTGGGGGGCGCGTGCGATGCTGCCGGCGTGCGGCACTCGGACTTCTGGCGCCTGATGGACGACGAGTTCGGGCCCGGCTACGCCCGGACCCTCGCGAGCGACCAGGTCGTCGCGGCGCTCGGCAACCGGACCGCGGCCGAGGCGCTGCGGGCGGGCGTGCCGCCGCGCGAGGTGTGGGACGCCGTCTGCGACCACATGCACGTGCCGCCGGAGCGGCGGCTCGGCGTCGACCCGGCCGCCCGGCGCCCGGCCGCGCGGCGCCGGGGGAGCCGGTGAGCAGCGACCGGTCCGACGTCATCGTGGAGACCCTCCGCGCGGCGTTCAGCGACCTCATGAAGGCTGACCCGGCGGCGTTCCGGACCAAGTTCCGCAAGATGGCGCGGGACCCGTTCGCGTTCTACCGCGGCAGCGCCTGCCTGTTCTACGCCGACGTCACCGGGGACGGCCCGTTCGCCGGCCTCGACGAGCGGTGGGCCTCCGGTCCCGCCGGACGCGTGTGGATCCAGGGCGACCTGCACGCGGAGAACTTCGGCACGTACCTGGACTCCGACGGCCGCCTGGTCTTCGACGTCAACGACTTCGACGAGGCCTACGTCGGCCCCTGGACGTGGGACCTGCGCCGGTTCGTCGCCAGCCTGGCGCTGCTGTGCTGGCAGAAGGCGCTCCCGGACGACGTGATCGCCGAGCGCGTCGACACGTACGTGCGGGCGTACCTCGACCAGGTGCACCACTACGTGGACGCCGTCGACGACACCGAGTGGGCGCTCACGCTGTCCAACGCGCGAGGCGCCGTCCTGGAGACGCTGCGCACCGCCAAGCTCAGCACGCGCTTCGCGCTGCTCGAGTCGGTCACCGTGGTGGAGGACTTCCGCCGCCGGTTCGTCTCGGCGCCCGGCGTTCGGCGGCTGGACGACGACGAGCGGGCGCAGGTGCTCGCGGCCTTCGACGCGTACGTGGACACCATCCCGCAGGCGAAGCTGGCCACGCCGGTGATGCTCGACGTCCTCGACGTGGTCGGCCGTGCCGGGTTCGGCATCGGCAGCGCAGGCCTGCCGGCGTACAGCGTGCTCATCGAGGGCTTCAACCAGGCGCTGGACAACGACGTCGTGCTCACCGTGAAGCAGGGCAACGAGGCGGCGCCGAGCCGGGTGGTGCGCGACGAGCGCGTGCACGACTTCTTCCGGCACCACGGCCACCGCACCGCGCTGTCGCAGCGGGCGCTGCAGGCGCACGCCGACCGCTTCCTCGGGTGGACCGAGCTCGGCGGGCAGGGGTACGTGGTCAGCGAGCTCTCCCCGTACGAGGTGGATCTCGACTGGGACGACGTCACCGAGCCCGACGAGATGGCCGTGCTCGTCGAGCAGCTCGGCCGGGCCACCGCGAAGATCCACTGCGTGGCGGACGACGACTCCGACCACGAGCTCGTCGAACTCAGCGTCGAGCGGGAGGTGGCCGAGCGCGTCGGGGACGACACGGACGCCCTGGTCGCCGACCTGCAGGACTTCGCCGCCCGGTACTCCGAGCGGGTCCGCGACGACCACGCGCGGTTCGTGGAGGCGTTCCGCAGCGGGGCGTTCGGCCGCGTGGCTCCGACGTCGTGACCGTCGTCGCGAATGCCGGGCTGGACGCCGTCCAGCGCCGCGCCGTCCGGGTTCTGGTCGGCAGCAACGTGCTCGGCGGCGTCGGGGTCGCGAGCGGGATCGCGGTCGGTGGCCTGCTGGCCGAGGATCTGTCGGGCTCGACGTCGCTGGCCGGGCTCGCGCAGACCGGGGCGGTGCTCGGGGCCGCCCTGCTCGCCCTGCCGCTGGCCCGCGTGGCCGAGGCCG
>JBMOMI010000669.1:0-2118 GCA_049325235.1 Actinomycetota bacterium
CCCATGATCACCGACGGGGTCAGGTGAGGGTGGCGACGTCCAGCTCGCCCTCTGCGTAGCGGCGGCGCAGCACCTTCTTGTCGAACTTGCCGACGCTGGTCTTGGGCACCTCGTCGATGAACGCCCACCGCTCCGGCACCTGCCAGCGCGCGACCTTGTCGGCGAGGAAGTCCCGCAGCTCCTCGGCCGTCACCTGCTCGCCCTCGGCGACGACGACCGTGGCCAGCGGCCGCTCCCCCCACCGCTCGTCGGGGACGCCGACCACGCTCGCCTCGCGGACCTTCGGGTGCCCCATCAGGGCGTTCTCCAGCTCGACCGAGCTGATCCACTCGCCGCCGGACTTGATCACGTCCTTGGCCCGGTCGGTCAGCCGCAGGAAGCCGTCCGGGGTCAGCGTGCCCACGTCGCCGGTACGCAGCCAGCCGTCGTCGAAGCGCGCGGCGGCGTCGGAGTCGGGGTCCGGGTTGTAGTAGGACGCCGTGATCCACGGACCGCGGACCTCCAGCTCGCCGACCGACTCGCCGTCCCACGGCTGCTCGGTGCCGTCGGGCCCGACCAGCCGGGCCCGCACGAACGGCGACAGCCGGCCCTGCGTCTCGCGGTAGCGCCAGGCGTCCTCCCCGGTCGCCTCCGCCGGCGGGACGGCGACGGTGCCGAGCGGCGACATCTCCGTCATCCCCCACGCGTGCAGGACCCGGACGCCGTGCCGCTCCTCGAACCCGCGGAGCATCGACGGCGGCGCGGCCGACCCGCCGACGATCATCGCGCGGACCGCGGAGGTGTCGACCGGGGTGCCGGCCTCGGCCCGCTCGTCGAGCAGCCGCAGCACGTCACCCCAGATCGTCGGGACGGCGCCACCGGACGTCACCTTCTCCGACTCGATCATCTGGACGAGCGGCTCGGCCTGCAGGAACCGGTCCGGCATCACCAGGGAGGCGCCGGTCAGCAGCGCCGCGTACGGGATCCCCCAGGCGTTCGCGTGGAACAGCGGGACGATCGCGAGCACCCGGTCGCCCTGCTGCATGCCGAGGGCCGACGGCATCGCCAGCTGCATCGAGTGCAGGACGTCGGACCGGTGGGAGTACACGACGCCCTTCGGGTTCCCCGTCGTGCCCGACGTGTAGCACATGGCCGCCGCCCGGGTCTCCTCCAGCTCGGGCCACTCGAAGTCCGGCGCCTCGGCGTCCAGCAGCTGCCGGTAGTCGTGCACCTGCTTGCCGTCGGCGCCCAGAGCCTGCCGGACGTCGTCCGGCACCGGGCCGTTGACGATCACGTGCTCGACGGTGCGCAGGTGCGGCAGCAGCCGCGCGAACGGCCCGGCGAGGGTGTTGTCGACGACGACGACGCGGTCCTCGGCGTGGCCCGCCACGTAGACGAGCTGCTCGGGGAACAGCCGGATGTTCAGGGCGTGCAGGACGGCGCCCATGCTCGGCACCGCCAGGTACAGCTCGAGGTGCTCGGTGTTGTTCCACATGAACGTGGCGACGCGCTGGTCGTCGTCGATCCCGAGGCGCCGCAACGCGTTCGCCAGGCGGCGGCAGTCGTCACCGACCTGGGCGTAGCTGGTCCGGCGCGGTCCCTCGGCGGTCCACGTCACCACCTCGGACGTCGCGAACACCGACGTGCCGTACTCCAGCAGCCGCGAGATGAGCAGGGGGTCGTTCTGCATCGTGCTGTGCAAGGGGGTCTCCTTCGTGCGCCGGCCCGGGTGCGGTCAGCCTGCCGGGTCCGGGCCTGGAACGGAAGAACCGCAAACCAGGGTCTTCCTCTCGAAGCGGGCATCCGGCTCCGGTCCCTCGCAGCCCGCCCGGGACACCCGGGGGGTCGGTCGAGGAGGACCAGATGCGAGCACGCAGCCGGTGGACGGCGATCGCCGTCGCAGCAGCGCTGACAGCGGGACCCGGGACGATCGCCTCCGCCCACCCGGACGGTGGCGGAGCGAGGGAGCTCTTCCCCGGGGAGAGCGTGGCGGACGGCGACAAGCAGGACGGCGGGACCACCGGGCACCTGCCGGCCACGCAGGAGAACGTCAACGTGGTGGCAAGGGCGGCGTGACGAACCCGGGAGGCACGCAGGGCCGCGTCTCCGACGTCGCTGCGTTCGGGAACTGCGCCTACC
>JBMOMI010000670.1:0-2114 GCA_049325235.1 Actinomycetota bacterium
TCGCTGCTCTCCCGGATGTGGACGCACCCGTCGCTGACGGTGGTCGGGATCGACGCGCCGACGGTGGCCAACGCCTCGAACACGCTGCAGCCGACCGCCCGCGCGAAGCTGTCGCTGCGGGTCGCGCCGGGCCAGGACCCGGCCCGCGCGGTCGAGGCCCTGCGCGACCACCTGCTCGCGTCCGCGCCGTTCGGTGCGCGGGTCGAGGTGACGCTCAAGGAGACCGGCAGCGGCTTCGCAGGGGAGGTCGAGGGCGCGGTGTACGACACCGCGCGCTGGGCGCTGTCGCAGGCCTGGGACGGCGCGCAGGTCGTGCACGCGGGCGTCGGCGGCTCCATCCCGTTCATCGCCGACCTCAAGGAGCAGTTCCCCGACGCGACCGTGCTCGTCACCGGCGTCGAGGACCCCGACACCCGCGCCCACGGCTACGACGAGTCGCTGCACCTGACGGTGTTCCGCCGGGCCTGCCTGGCCGAGACGCTGCTCCTGGCCGCCCTCGCCCACCCCTCCCGGTGATCAAGGAAACCAGGCGTGATCAAGGAAACCAGGCGTGATCAAGGAACTCGGGCAGGCCTCCGGCGAGCCCGCTCCAGCGCCTGCTCGGCGCTGAACGGCAGCTCCAGCCACCACGTCGCCCCCGCTTCCGCGTAGGGGGCGGGGTCGGCCCCTGCCACGCCGCTCGCCACCACCGCGAACCCGACGTCGTACCGGCCCACCGCGGCCCGCACCGCCGCGACCTCCTCGGGCGTGAGCAGCGCCTGTCCCTCGATGTCGGAGCTGATCGGCACCACGCCGTCCCAGCGCGCGGCCCGGCGCAGCGGCCGGGGGTGGCCCGGCCACGTCGCGGCCACCCACACCGGCGGACGAGGCCGCTGCAGCGGCGTCGGCGCGAACCTGACGTCCTCGACCGTGAAGTGTCGGCCGCGGTGCCGCACCGGCTCGCCGCTCCACAGCCCGGCGAGCACGTCCAGCGCCTCGTCGAGCATCGCGCCGCGGACCACCGGGTCCGCCTCCTCGCCGAGGTCGGCGAGCTCGGCGTCCGGCGGGTTGCCGAGCCCCACCCCGACGACGAGGCGGCCGCCGCTCAGGCGGTCCAGCGTGGCGGTCTCGCGGGCCACCTTGGCCGGACGCCGCCGCGACAGCGGCGTGACCAGCGCACCGAACCGCACGCGCGACGTCGCCAGCGCGATCGCCGTGAGCAGCACGGTGACGTCGGCGGTCGGCGGCGCGTCGCCGGGAGCCAGCTGCGGTCGCACGTGGTCCCAGACGAACACGCCGTCCCAGCCGCTCTCGTCGGCGACGCGGGCGACGTCGGCGACCACGCGCGGGTCGGCGAAGTCACCGAAGTTCGGCAGGTGCAGCCCGTGGCGCACGGCCGGCCGGTCAGGCGCCCGGCAGGGCCAGCATCTGGTCGAGCGCGACGCGGGCCCAGTGCGCGACGTCCGGGTCGACGACGATCCGGTTGACGACGCGCCCCCGCGCCAGCGACTCCAGGGACCACACCAGGTGCGGCAGGTCGATCCGGTTCATCGTCGAGCAGAAGCAGACCGTGCGGTCCAGGAAGTGCACCTGCTTGTCCGGGTGCTGCAGCGCGAGCCGGCGCACGAGGTTCAGCTCGGTGCCGATCGCCCACGCCGAGCCCGCCGGGGCGGCGTCCAGGGTCTTGATGATGAACTCGGTGGAGCCGACGTAGTCGGCCTGCTGGACCACCTCGTGCCGGCACTCCGGGTGCACCAGGACGTTCACCCCGGGCACCCGGGAGCGGGCGTCCGCGACGTTCTGCGCCGAGAACCGCCCGTGCACCGAGCAGTGCCCGCGCCACAGGATCATCCGCGCGTCGCGCAGCTGCGCGGCCGTGAGGCCGCCCATCGGCTTGTGCGGGTCGTAGACGACGCAGTCCTCCAGCGACATCCCCAGGTCACGCACCGCGGTGTTGCGGCCGAGGTGCTGGTCGGGCAGGAACAGCACCTTCCCGCGGCCCTCGCCGCGCTGCGCGAACGCCCACCGCAGCGCCGTCCGGGCGTTGGACGACGTGCAGACCGTGCCGCCGCGCCGGCCGGTGAAGGCCTTGATCGCGGCCGAGGAGTTCATGTAGGTGACCGGCACGACGTCGT
>JBMOMI010000671.1:0-2110 GCA_049325235.1 Actinomycetota bacterium
GGCGGTGCTCCTGGTGCCGGCCGCGGCCGCCGTCCCGGCGGCACGCCCGCCCCGTTAGCCTGCCGTGCTCGTGGCCCGCGCAGCGCTGTCCGACCTGACCACCCTGCGGGTGGGCGGCCCCGCGCGCACCTGCGTGGAGGCCACGACGGCCGACGAGCTCGTCGAGGCCGTGCGGGCCGCGGACGACGCCGGCGAGCCGCTGCTGCTGGTGGCCGGCGGGTCGAACCTGCTGGTGTCCGACGACGGCTTCCCCGGCACGGTGGTGCTCGTCCGCTCCCGCGGCGTGGAGGTGCTCTCCGCGGACGCGTGCGGCGGGGTGACGCTGCGGGTGGCCGCCGGAGAGCCCTGGGACGCGGTCGTGGCCCGCGCCGTGGCCGAGGGCTGGTCGGGGGTCGAGGCGCTGTCCGGCATCCCCGGGTCGGCCGGCGCGACACCGGTGCAGAACGTCGGCGCCTACGGCCAGGAGGTCGCCGACACCATCGCGTCGGTCCGCGCGTGGGACCGCCTCGAGCGGCGGGTGCGCACGCTCGCGGCGGCCGAGTGCGGCTTCGGCTACCGGTGGTCACGGTTCAAGGCCGACCCCGGCCGGTGGGTCGTGCTGGACGTCACCGTCCAGCTCCCGGTCGCGGACCTGTCGGCGCCCGTCCGGTACGCCGAGCTGGCCCGCACGCTGGGGGTGGACGTCGGCCGGCGGGCGCCGCTGGACGACGTCCGGCAGGCCGTGCTCGCCCTGCGCCGCGGCAAGGGCATGGTGCTGGACGCGGCCGACCACGACACCTGGAGCGCCGGGTCGTTCTTCACCAACCCGGTGCTGGACGCCGCCGACCTCCCGCCGGGAGCGCCCCGTTTCCCCGCCGGGGACCGGCGCGTCAAGACCAGCGCCGCGTGGCTGATCGAGCACGCCGGCTTCGGGAAGGGCTACGGGCTGCCCGGGCCGGCGTCGCTGTCGACGAAGCACACGCTCGCGCTGACGAACCGCGGCACGGCGCGTGCCGCCGACCTGGTGGCGCTGGCGCGCGAGGTGCGGGACGGCGTCCGCGGCCGTTTCGGCGTCGAGCTCGTCAACGAGCCGGTGCTGGTCGGCTGCTCGCTGTGAGCGCGGCGTCGTAGCGGTCCAGCACCACGTCGACGACCCGCGGGTCGGGCGCGCCCGGGAGGCACAGCGGGTCGGTGAGGACGTCGGCCCCCGCCCCGGCGAGCCGGTCGTGGAAGTGCCCGGGCGCCAGGAGGTAGGCGGCGACCGCGACGCGCGGCGCGCCGTCGGCGCGCAGGGCCGCCACCGCCGCGGCGACCGAGGGCTCCGCGCTCGCGCCGTACCCGACCATGACGGGACCGTCCCAGCGCTCGCGCAGCAGGGCGGCGGCCTCCTGCGTCGCCGCGGCGGCCCGGGCGTCGGACGACCCGGCCGCGGCCAGCACGACGCCGTCGCCGGAGCTGGCCCCGGCCTGCGCGAGCCGCTCGGCCAGCAGGTCCGCCAGGCGCGGGTCGGGGCCGAGGGGAGGGGACGCCGCCGCCGAGGGGACTGTCCGGACGGCGGCAGCGACGTCCACGTGCACGTGGTAGCCCGCCGACAGCAGCAGCGGGACGACGACGCACCGCCGACCCTGCTCGGCCAGCCGCGTCACGACGTCGGCCACGGTCGGGGACTGGACGTCGACGAACGCCGGCTCCACCGAGACCTCCGGCCGCCGCTCGCCGACCGCGACGAGGAGGTCGGCGACCGCGCGCCGTCCGGCCGGGTCGCGCGTGCCGTGCGCGCACCCGACGAGCACCGGTGCCGGGCCGGTCATCCGGGTGTCCCGGCGAGCCAGGCGTCGATGCCGGCGAGCAGCTCCTTGCGGACCGCGTCCGGCGCGCGGCTCGCCTCCACGCTGGCCCGCGCCAGGCCGGCCAGCGCCGCGTCGTCCAGGCCGTGGTCCGTGCGCGCGCTCTCGTACTGGTCGAGCAACCGGGCGCCGAACAGCAGCGGGTCGTCGGCGCCGAGAGCCACCCGCGCGCCGGCGTCCAGGAGGAGCCGGAGCGGCACCGCGCCGAGGTGGGGGTAGACGCCCAGGTGCACGTTGCTGGTCGGGCACACCTCCAGGGCGACCCCTGCGTCGAGGACCCGGCG
>JBMOMI010000672.1:0-2109 GCA_049325235.1 Actinomycetota bacterium
GGTCTCGCCGTTCGTGGCGCACGTGCTGCGGCAGCAGGCTCCGCCCGGCCCGGGCGCGGCCAGCCCGTCGTGGCTGTCGTTCGCCGACCCCGGGCAGCTGCTGCTCGAGCTGACGCTGATCGGCTACTACCCGGTGCTGCAGTGGACCGGCTACGTGCTCGTCGGCCTCGCCGTGGGGAAGGCGCTGCGCGACGGGACCGGCCGGCGCACCGAGCTGGCGCTCACGCTGGTGGCCGCGGGCGCCGCGCTCGCCGGCGGCGCCCAGGTGGTCAGCGCGGTGCTGCTCGGTCCGCTCGGCGGAGCGACCCGCATCGACACCTCGACGTGGTTCTACGGCACCACCCCGACCGACACGTGGTGGTGGCTGGCGGTCTCCTCACCGCACTCGGGGACCCCGTTCGACCTGCTGCACACGACCGGCACCTCGCTGGCGGTCATCGGCCTGTGCCTGCTCGCCGCGGCCCTCCCCTGGCGTGCGGTCGGCGTCGCGCTGACCCCGCTCGCCGCCGCGGGCTCGATGACCCTGACGCTCTACTCCGCCCACGTGGTGCTGCTCGGCCTAGGGCTCGACGTCCTCGTCGCGCACTGGGTGCTCGCGCTGACCGCCGCGACGCTCTGGCGCTCGACCGGGCGCCGCGGCCCGCTGGAGGGGCTCGCGGCCTCCGCTGCGCGGCAGGTCAGCCGAACAGGCTGACCGCGTGGCGCATCGCCTCGCGGGCTCGCCGGCGGTCACCGGCCGTGTCGTAGGCCCACGCGAGCCGGAACCACGCCCGCCAGTCCTCCGGCGAGGTCTCGACCGCCTCCCGGTAGCGGCCGAACACGGCGTCCGCGGCCGTGCGGTCCACCCGGCCGCCCGGCGTCCGCGGCAGCTCCTCGGCCGGCATGCCGCCCTCGGCCTGGAGCACGCGGGCCATCCGCTCGGTCGCCATCCCGAAGCGCAGCTCGCGCCACACGGCCCAGGCCACCAGCAGCGGCAGCACGAGCAGCCCGGCTCCGAGCCCGGCCGCTCCGGCCTCGCCGCTGGTCACCAGGATCCAGGCGCGCTGCCCGAGCAGGACGAGGTAGAACAGGACGCCGACCGCGAGGCCGCCGGCCACCAGCTTCGCCCGCACCTACAGATCCAGGTAGTGCTCGAGCCCGACGGTCAGCCCCGGGCGGGACGCCACCTGCCGGACGCCGAGCAGCACCCCGGGCATGAACGAGGCCCGGTCGAAGGAGTCGTGCCGGATCGTCAGCTGCTCACCCGGCCCCCCGAGCAGCACCTCCTGGTGCGCGACGAGGCCGCGCAGCCGCACGCTGTGCACGCGCACCCCCTCGACGTCCGCGCCCCGGGCGCCCTCCAGGCCGGACGACGTCGCGTCCGGGACCGGCCCGAGCCCGGCGTCCCGCCGCGCCCGCGCCACCTGCTCGGCGGTCCGGCGGGCGGTGCCGCTCGGGGCGTCCACCTTGTCGGGGTGGTGCAGCTCGACCACCTCGACCGACTCGAACCAGCGGGCGGCGGCCGCCGCGAACCGCATCGCCAGCACCGCGCCGACCGCGAAGTTCGGCGCGACGAGGACGCCGACGCCCGGGTGGTCGTCCAGCCTCCGGCGCAGGTCGTCGAGCGCGGCGTCGTCCCAGCCGGTCGTGCCGACCACGGCGTGCACGCCGTGGTCGACGCAGAACGCGACGTTCTGCCGTGCGGCGTCCGGCACCGACAGCTCGACCGCCACCTGCGCGCCGGCGGCGACCACGTCGTCCAGCGGGTCGCCCCGGCCGACGCGGGCGACGAGCTCCAGGTCGTCGGCCGCCTCCACGGCGCGGCAGGCCTGGGTGCCCATCCGCCCCGAGGCGCCGATCACGGCCACCCGCGTGGTCATGCGCCGACCGCCCGCAGCGCCAGCACCGTCGCCAGCGCGGCCTGGGCCGCCTCGTAGCCCTTGTCCTCGGTCGAGCCGGGCAGCCCGGCCCGGTCGAGGGCCTGCTCCTCGGTGTCGCAGGTGAGGACGCCGAAGCCGACCGGCACGCCGGTCGCGACGCTGACGTCGGTGAGACCGGACGTCGCGGCCGAGCACACGTAGTCGAAGTGCGGCGTCCCCCCGCGGATCACGACGCCGAGCGCGACGACGG
>JBMOMI010000673.1:0-2109 GCA_049325235.1 Actinomycetota bacterium
AGGGCCTCGGCGGCGAGCTCGCCGGCGGCACCGAGCGCGACGGCCCCGGCGACGTTCTCGGTGCCGGCGCGTAGACCGCGCTCCTGACCGCCGCCGCCGACGAGCGGCTCCAGCGCGACGCCGTCGCGGACGACCAGGGCGGCGATGCCCTTCGGGGCGTACATCTTGTGGCCCACGACGGTGAGCAGGTCGACGCCGAGCGCGTCCATGTCGAGGTGCACCTTGCCGGCACTCTGGGCGGCGTCGGTGTGCAGCAGCACGCCACGGGGCCGGGCCACCTCGGCGATGCCGGCGATCGGCTGGAGGGTGCCGGTCTCGTTGTTGGAGTGCATCACCGTGACCAGGACGGTGCTGGGTCGCAGGGCCGCCGCGACGTCGTCGAGGTTCAGCCTGCCGTGCCGGTCGACGGGCAGGTAGGTGACGTCGACGTCGTGCCAGCGCTCCAGCGATGCGCACGCTGCCAGCACCGCGGGGTGCTCGGTCACCTGCGTGACGACGTGCGGCCGGGCGTGCATGTCGGCGGCCCGGGCGAGGACCGCTCCGCGGACGGCCAGGGCGTCGGCCTCCGATCCGCTCCCGGTGAAGACGATCTGCTCTGGGGTGGCGCCCACGAGGGCGGCGACCTGTGCGCGCGCCCGGCCCAGCAGGCGCCGCGCCGCCGTTCCGTAGGCGTGGAGGCTGGAGGGGTTGCCGAAGTCGGCCGTCAGCGCCGCGTGCATCGCCTCGACGACCCGCGGGTCGACCGGGGTGGTCGCGTTGTAGTCGAGGTACAGCGGCCGATCGACCAGCCCGGGATGCGGGTGCGGCATCACGGCCCCCTTTCTCCACTGTTCGTTGGAATACTGTATCGTCGGTGGACATGACGGTGCTGACGCTGGTCGACGAGGGTCTCGGCAACACGACCTACCTCGTCGACCTGGGGGACGGGCGGGCGCTGGCGGTGGACGCGAGCCGGGACCTGCGAGCGCTGGAGCGCGCCGCCCACGCTCGCGGGCTGCGGGTGGCGCTCGCGGCAGACACCCACCTGCACGCCGACTTCGTCACCGGCGCCCTGGACCTGGCCGCCCGGCACGGTGCCCGGGTGCTGGCCGCGGCGGCCCCTCCGGGCACGCAGCGGACCTCGACGGTCGGCGCCGAGAAGGTAGGCACCGCGCTGCTGCGGGCCCGGTCGGAGGAGGAGTTCGTCGCGGCCCTCCTCGGTTCGCTGGGCAGTTACCCGCAGTACTTCGCGCGGCTGCCAGAGGTGAACCGGCGTGGCCCCGCGCCGCTCGACGCGGTCACGGCACTGCCCGCCCTGGACGCCGACCAGGTGGCCCGGCTGCAGTCCGCCGGAGTCGTGGTCGTCGACGTGCGTCCGGTCGCCGACGTCGTGGTCCGTGGCGTCGACCAGGATCCCGAGGAGGTGCTCTGGCAGGCTCGCAAGATCGGATTCGACGCCCTGGCCGGCGAGCTGGCCGGAGGCGTCGACGCGTGGCGGGCCTCCGGCCGGCCGGTCGCGACGATCCCGCTGGTCTCGCCCGAGGCACTGACCGACGGCGCCCAGGCCGGTGCGACCGTGCTCGACGTCCGCCAGCATGCCGAGTTCAGGGCCGGCCACGTGCCCGGGGCCCGGCACCTCGAGCTCGGCGACCTGGCCGGTCACCCGGACGCCGTCCCGACCGGTGCGGTGGTCGTGATGTGCGGCCACGGCGAGCGGGCGATGGGTGCGGCCAGCCAGCTGGCGCGCGCAGGACGCCGCGACGTCGCCGTCCTCGCTGCTGGCCCGCAGGACTGGGCGCAGGCCACCGGGGACCGGCTCGAGGTGGGCGCGTGAACCTCAGTCGCACCGCGCCGGCCGGCCGCTCGCAGCCCGTGCGGTTGGGCCTGGCCGTCAACGCCGCCCAGTTCACGCTGCTGGTCGCGGTCAACGCCCTGGTCGGCGGCATGCTCGGCCAGGAACGCACCGTGCTGCCGCTGCTCGCCGAGACCGAGTTCGGGCTGACGGCGTACACCGCCGCGCTGACCTACATCCTCGCGTTCGGGCTGGCCAAGGCCGCCACCAACTACGCCGCCGGCACCTGGGCGGACCGCTTCGGTCGCAAGCCGGTGCTGGTCGTCGGCTGGCTGGTC
>JBMOMI010000674.1:0-28421 GCA_049325235.1 Actinomycetota bacterium
CAGGTGCTGGCCGAGGCCGAGGCTGCCCTGGCAGCGGCGGCCGCACGGCTGGAGGCAGCGACCGGTGCGGCGGCGCTCGCCGAGCGCGCGGCGGCCTCGCTGGCCGATCTGGCGGCGCACGTCGCGGCGGACGTCGCCGCCTGCACCCCTTTGCGGGAGAAGGAGGCGCTGGTCGCGTCGCTGTCCCGCTGCGCCGAGGGGACCGGCAGCGACAACCCCCTGCGCATGCGGTTGTCCGCCTACGTGCTGGCCGCGCGCCTGGAGCAGGTCGCCGCCGCCGCCACGCTGCGGCTGGACGCGATGTCCGGCGGCCGGTACGCCCTGGTGCACTCCGACGCCACGCAGCGCGGCGGCGCCCGCTCCGGGCTCGGGCTCCGCGTCGTCGACGCCTGGACCGGGCAGGAGCGGGACACGTCCACCCTGTCCGGGGGCGAGTCGTTCTTCGCCTCCCTGGCCCTGGCGCTCGGCCTGGCCGACGTCGTGCAGGCCGACGCCGGCGGGGCGGCCATCGAGACGTTGTTCGTCGACGAAGGCTTCGGCACCCTCGACGAGGAGACGCTCGAGGAGGTGATGGCCACGCTGGACGGGCTGCGCGACGGCGGCCGGGCGGTCGGGTTGGTCAGTCACGTCGCCGAGCTGAGGCAACGGATCCCCCACCGCCTAGAGGTCGTCAAGACCCGCCGAGGCTCCTGGCTGCGGACCGCGGCGGGGGCAGCGTGAGCGGGCAGGCGACCGTCGTCCTCGACCTCGACGGCGTGCTGGCCGACACCACTCACCGGATGCACCACCTGCGGGGCCGGCGCAAGGACTGGGAGGGGTTCTTCGCCGCCGCCTCTCACGACCCCGCCCACCCCGAGGGTCTGGCCCTCGCCCGCGCAGCGGTGGAGCGCGGGGCCGCGGTCGTGTACCTGTCGGGACGCCCGGAGCGGCTCCGCGACGACACCCTGGGCTGGCTGCGCCGGGTCGGTGCCCCCGACGGCGAGGTGGTGCTGCGCCCGGACGGCGACCGGCGGCCGGCGCGCGTGGTCAAGCTGGCCGCGCTGCGCCGCCTGGCAACGGACCGGCGGCTCGACGTCCTCGTGGACGACGACCCGGACGTCGTCGCCGCCGTCCGTGCCGCCCGGCCGCGGGTGGTGGGCGAGGTGCTGCTGGCCGACTGGCAGCCGCGTGACGAGGACCTGCACCGGGCCCAGGAGGTGGAGGGGCGTACCTGACCCTCGGCGAGCAGCGACCAATCCGGGCCGGCACCCGCACCGAACCGAGCACGTCAGCGGCGGGCGGAGCGAACGGACGTGCGGCACCGTGGGTGATGTGGCCTTCCTGAGACGCGACCGCCGAGGCGGCCGCGCCGGCCATGGCGCTCCAGGGTCGCCGGCAGCGCCGGACCCGCTCTCCGCGCTGATGTCTCGCACCGCACGCGGGGACTCCGACGCCTTCACCGAGCTGTACGACGCCTTGGCGGGCTCGGTGTACGGGATCGTCCTCACGGTGCTGCGCGACCCCGCGCAGTCCGAGGAGGTCGCGCAGGAGGTGCTCGTCGAGGTGTGGCGGCGGGCCGCGCGGTACGACGCGGAGCGGGGCAGCGTCACCGCGTGGGTGCTCACCATGGCGCACCGCCGAGCCGTCGACCGGGTGCGGTCGGCGCAGGCCACGTCCGACCGCGAGGAGCGGGTCGGGCGGGCCTCCAGCAGGCCGGCCACCGGCAGAGGCACCGTGATCGTCGCGGGCGAGCGGGTGCTCGTCGTGGGTGACGGCGTCCCCGACCCGGGCGACGGCCGGGCCTACCAGCTGTGGTTCATCGGCGACGACGGCCCGGGGTCCGCGGGGATGCACGCCGACGCCGACGGGCACGTGTGGGCGGACGCGCGCGGCATCCGGCCCGGCGAGGCCGTCGGCGTCACCGTCGAGCCCGCCGGCGGGTCCGACCAGCCCACCACCGATCCGGTCCTCCTCGCCGAACCCATCCGCTCCTGACGACCTCTGGAGGCTTTCCGGGGTCTCGAGGGCGCCTGAGACCCCGGAAGGCCTCCTGAGATCGGTCAGTCGGCGAGGGCCTCGATCGGGGGGCAGGCGCAGACCAGGTGGCGGTCGCCGTAGGCCCCGTCGATGCGGCGCACCGGCGGCCAGTACTTGCCGGGCCGGTCCACGCCGGCCGGGTACACCGCCTCCTCGCGGGAGTACGGGTGGGTCCACTCCCCCACCAGGCAGGCCGCGGTGTGCGGGGCGCCGCGCAGCGGGTTGTCGTCGGCCGGCCACCCGCCGGCCGCCACCGTCTCGATCTCGTCGCGGATCGCGATCATCGCGTCGCAGAACCGGTCCAGCTCGGCGAGGTCCTCGCTCTCGGTGGGCTCGACCATGAGCGTGCCGGCGACCGGGAACGACATCGTCGGCGCGTGGAAGCCGTAGTCGACGAGCCGCTTGGCGACGTCGTCCACGGTCACGCCGGTGGCCTTGGTGATGCCGCGCAGGTCGAGGATGCACTCGTGGGCGACCAGGCCGTTGCGGCCGGTGTAGAGCACCGGGTAGTGCTCGCGCAGCCGCGCCGCGACGTAGTTGGCGGCGAGGATCGCGACCTGGGTGGCGCGGGTCAGCCCGTCCGGCCCCATCAGCCGGATGTAGGCCCACGAGATCGGCAGGATGCCGGCCGAGCCGAACGGCGCCGCGGACACCGGGCCGACCGGGGCGTCGCCGGGGTCGAGCACCGACGCCGACGGCAGGTACGGCGCCAGGTGCCGACGCACCGCGACCGGTCCCACGCCCGGGCCGCCGCCCCCGTGCGGGATCGTGAACGTCTTGTGCAGGTTGAGGTGCGACACGTCCGCGCCGAAGCGGCCGGGCTGCGCCAGCCCGACCAGCGCGTTGAGGTTCGCCCCGTCGACGTACACCTGCCCGCCGGCGTCGTGCACCATCGCGCACAGGTCGGTGATCGACTCCTCGAACACCCCGTGCGTCGACGGGTAGGTGACCATGATCGCGGCGAGCGCGTCGCGGTGCTGCTCGATCTTGGCCTTGAGGTCGCCCATGTCGACGTTGCCGAGGTCGTCGGTGGCCACGGGGACGACGCGCAGCCCCGCCATCACGGCGCTCGCCGCGTTCGTGCCGTGCGCGGACGTCGGGATCAGGCAGACGGTTCGGCCCTCGTCCCCGTTCGCGCGGTGGTAGGCGCGGATGGCGAGCAGCCCGGCCAGCTCACCCTGCGAGCCGGCGTTCGGCTGCAGCGACACCGCGTCGTAGCCGGTGATCTCGACGAGCATGTCCTCGAGGTCCCGGATCAGCGCGCGGGTGCCGGCGGCGTCCTCCGGGGGCGCGAAGGGGTGCAGGTCCGCGAGCTGCGGCCAGGTGATCGCCTCCATCTCGGCGGTGGCGTTGAGCTTCATCGTGCACGAGCCGAGCGGGATCATCCCCCGGTCCAGCGCGTAGTCGAAGTCCGCCAGCCGCCGCAGGTAGCGCAGCATCGCGGTCTCCGACCGGTGCGCATGGAACACCGGGTGGGTGAGGTACTCCGACGTCCGCCGCAGCGACTCCGGGATGCCGCTGCCCGCGGCGGGCGCCTCGCCCGCCGTCCCGGTCAGCACCGCGAGCACCGCCCGGACGTCGTCCGGCGTCGTCGTCTCGTCGCACGCGATGCCCAGGTGGTCGTCGTCCACGAGCCGTAGCAGGTAACCGGCCTCGCGGGCCGCGTCCACCAGCTCACGGGCCCGACCCGGCGCGCGCACCAGCAGCGTGTCGAAGAACGCCTCGTGGACGACGTCCAGCCCGGCCGCGCGGAGCCCCGCGCCCAGGGAGGCGGCGTGGGCGTGCACGCGCTCGGCGATCCGGCGCAGCCCGTCGGGGCCGTGGTAGACGGCGTACATGCCGGCCATCACCGCGAGCAGCACCTGCGCGGTGCAGATGTTCGAGGTCGCCTTCTCGCGCCGGATGTGCTGCTCCCGGGTCTGCAGCGCCAGCCGGTAGGCGGGGGCGCCGTCGGCGTCCTTGGAGACCCCGACGAGCCGGCCGGGCAGGGAGCGCTCCAGGCCCTTGCGCACCGCCATGTAGCCGGCGTGCGGCCCGCCGTACCCCAGCGGGACGCCGAACCGCTGGCTGGTGCCGACCGCGACGTCCGCGCCGATCTCGCCCGGCGGGCGCAGCAGCGTCATCGCCAGCAGGTCGGCCGCCACGGTGACCAGCGCGCCCCGCTCGTGGGCGGCGGCGACCACCGCCGCGTCGTCCCGCACGAGGCCGGACGCGCCCGGGTACTGCAGCAGGACGCCGAAGACGTCGCCGTCCGGGAGGCCGGCGGCCAGGTCGGCGACGACCACGTCGATGCCGAGCGCCTCGGCGCGGGTCCGCACGACGGCCAGCGTCTGCGGCAGCACCTCGGCGTCCACGACCAGGGCCGCGCCGTCGGCGGCGCGCGACGCCCGGCGCATCAGCGTCATCGCCTCGGCCGCGGCGGTCGCCTCGTCGAGCACCGAGGCGTTCGCGATCTCGAGGCCGACGAGGTCGGCGACCATCGTCTGGAAGTTGAGCAGCGCCTCGAGCCGGCCCTGGGAGATCTCCGGCTGGTACGGCGTGTACGCGGTGTACCAGGCCGGGCTCTCCAGCACGTTGCGGCGGATCACCCCGGGCGTGTGGGTGCCGTAGTAGCCCAGGCCGATCATCGGACGCCGCACGGTGTTCTGCGCGGCCACGCGCCGCAGCTCCTCCAGCACCGCCGCCTCGGACGCCGCCGGGCGCAGCCGCAGCGGCTCGCGCTGCCGGATGGACGCCGGCACGGCGGCGTCGACCAGGGCGTCGAGCGTGTCGTAGCCCAGGACGTCGAGCATCCGGTCGACCTCGGCGCCACCGGGACCGACGTGGCGGTCGGTGAAGCGCTCGACCGAGTGGCCCTCGCTGGCCGGGTACTCGCTGCGGGACACGCTGCTCATGGGTGAGGCTCTCCCTCGCCGCCCGGGCACGCGCCGGGCACGTCGGACCGTGCCTCCCCCTCTGTCACCGCCGCGGTTCCAGAGTCGCCTCGCCCGCACGGTCCTGGCGCCTGAGAGGTTCCGGGGAGTTTGCCCCTTCGGCGCCCCGGCCCGGCCTGCCGGCCGGGTGCGGGGACTCTCCCGCGCGGGGTCTGCAGCAGGCCCGACGCTACCAGCCGCGCCGGCTCGGTACGGTGACGCCCGTGCTCGTGCTCGGCGTCTGCAGCCTCAAGGGCGGGGTCGGCAAGACCTCCGTCGTGCTCGGCCTGGCGTCGGCCGCGCGGTCCCGCGGCGTGGCGACCCTGGTCGTCGACCTCGACCCGCAAGGCGACGCCACGACCGGCCTGGACGTCGACGTCGACGCGGTCGAGGCGGACGGCGGCGCCCAGGTGGCGGACGTGCTGGAGTCCTCCCGCGCCTCCGTCGTCCGGCGCGCCGTCGCCCCCTCCCCCTGGACGGCGCAGGGCCGGCTGGACGTCGTCCCCGGCGGTGAGCGCACGGCCGCCCACGACGTCCCGGAGCTGCACGGCCGGCGGCTGCACCGGCTCGGCAACGCGCTCGCGCACGTGGCGGACGACTACCGGCTGGTGCTGGTGGACTGCCCGCCGTCGCTGGGCGGCCTCACCCGGGCCGGCCTCGCCGCGTCCGACCGGGCCCTGGTGGTCACCGAGCCCGGGCTGTTCGCGCTGACTGCCGCGCAGCGGGCGCTGCGCACCGTGGCGGACCTGCGGCAGGGGCCCGCGCCGGACCTGCAGCCGCTCGGCGTGCTGGTCAACCGGGTGCGGTCGCGGTCCACCGAGCACGAGTACCGGCTCGAGGAGCTGAGCGCGATGTTCGGGCCGCTGGTGCTGTCGCCGACGCTGCCTGAGCGCAGCGCGCTCCAGCAGGCGCAAGGCGCCGCGACGCCGCTGCACGAGTGGCACTCCGGGGGCGCGCGGGAACTGGCCGGGCACTTCGACACGCTGCTGGACCGCGTCCTGCGGACCCGGGTGCGGCGCCGCCCCGGCGCCTGACGGAGGTCAGCCGGTACGCCGGGCGCGACGCGCGGCCAGCTCGTCGCCCTCCTGCGGCGCGGCGGACTCGTCGGCGGCGCGCTCGCTCGGCAGCTCGGCGAGGGTGCCCTCCACCTCACGCCAGACCCGGCCGACGGCGATCCCGAACACGCCCTGCCCGCCCTGGACGAGGTCGATCACCTCGTCGGCGGACGTGCACTCGTAGACGCTGGCGCCGTCGCTCATCAGGGTGATCTGCGCCAGGTCCTCCACGCCGCGCTCACGCAGGTGCCCGACGGCGGTGCGGATCTGCTGCAGGGAGACCCCGGTGTCCAGCAGCCGCTTGACGACCTTGAGCACGAGGATGTCCCGGAAGCTGTACAGCCGCTGGGTGCCGGAGCCGGTGGCCGGCCGCACGCTCGGCTCGACCAGCCCGGTGCGGGCCCAGTAGTCGAGCTGGCGGTAGGTGATGCCGGCCGCCCGGCAGGCGGTCGGCCCCCGGTAGCCGGTCTCCTCGTCGAGGACGGGCAGGTCGTCGTCGAACAACAGGCCCTGGGCCCGGGGCGGCACGCCGCGGGTCGCCTCGCTCGTCGCGTCGCCGGTGCCGCTCACGCCGACCTCCCTCTCGTGTCCCGAAGGCGGGTCCGCCGCACCACGCGTGCCCGCTGGTCGAGGGCGACACCGGTGGAACTACAGCCGGGACGTTTCTGCTCTGGAACCGTACGACCGACGGGTGCCGGGGTCAACGAGATCCCGCTTCCGGGCCCGGCGTGTCGCCTCCGGCGAGTCTCACCCTCAGGTTCAGGGTTGGTCGGGCCCGGCCGGCGGGTGCTCGAAGTCCTCGGCGCTGACCTGGTCGAGGAACTCCCGGAACTTCTCCACCTCGTCCTCGTCCTCCTCCGGCACCGGGATGCCGCCGGACTCCAGCACCGCCTCCTCCGAGAGGATCGGGCAGCCCACGCGCAGGGCCAGGGCGATCGCGTCCGACGTCCGGGAGCTCACGGTGACGCCGCCGTCGAAGACGAGCTCGGCGTAGTAGACGTTGTCGCGGACCTCCACGATGCGCACGCGCTCCAGCCGGCGCCCGAGGGCCTCGATGACGTCCTTGAACAGGTCGTGGGTCAGCGGCCGCGGAGGGACCACGCCCTGCTGTGCGAACGCGATCGCGCTGGCCTCCGACACCCCGATCCAGATGGGCAGGTACCGGTCGCCGTCCCGCTCCCGCAGGAGCACGATCGGGTTGTTGGAGGGCATCTCGACCCTCACGCCGACGACGTCCAGCTCGCGCACGGCACCACCGTAACCCTCAGGGACACAAGGCCGCGAGCGGCTCGGGGCACCTGGCGCGCGGGTCAGCGTCCGTGCCCGTCGAGCGCGCTGCGCACGAGGCTGGCGTGCAGCCGGACGCACAGCGCCGAGATCTCCCGGGCGACCTCGGCAGCCCGGGCCTCGGACCCGGCCTGGCGCTGCCGGCGCAGCGGGCTCACCACCTGCTCGACGAGGCCGACCTCGCGCTCGGCGGCGGTCCGGAAGGCCCGCAGGTGCCGCGCCTCGATGCCGTAGCCACCGAGCTCCCGGGCGACCGTGGCGATCTCGAGGGCGTCCGCGTCGTACCAGCCGCCGGGACCGGGACCCAGCAGGCCGTAGCTCTCCAGGGCCTCCAGCAGCGGCGCGTCCATGCGCGCGGCCTCCAGGAGCTCGGCCCTGGTGAGGCGGAGCTCGCGGCCGGGTCCGGCGAACCTGTCCGGCCCCGGCATTCCCGGCGGCGGGACGACGCGCGGCACCCGCGGAGCACCGCCGGGCAGCTCCGGCGGCTCCAGGCCGCGGTCGACGGCGTCCAGGTACTCGCGGATCACCCGCAGCGGCAGGTAGCGGTCCCGCTGCAGGGCGAGCACGAGCCGGAGCCGCTCGACGTCGGCAGGGGTGAACTTGCGGTACCCGGACGGCGTGCGCTGCGGCTCGACAAGTCCCTGGTCCTCGAGGAACCGGATCTTGGAGTGCGTGACGTCGTCGAAGTCGGGCCGCAGCTCGGCGAGCACCTCCCCGATGCTCAGCAGCCGCCCGCCGCGGGCCGCGCCGCGCCCGGCGGCGGCGCTCACCGCTGCGGGCCGCCGGCCGCGCCGCGGTGCGGGTGGAACGTCATCCGGTACTTGCCGATCTGCACCTCGTCGCCGGCGGACAGCATGGCCTCGTCGACCCGCTCCCGGTTCACGTAGGTGCCGTTGAGGCTGCCGACGTCCCGCAGCCGGAACCGGTCGCCCTCGCGGACGAACTCGGCGTGCTTGCGGGAGACCGTGACGTCGTCCAGGAAGATGTCCGAGTCGGGGTGCCGGCCCGCGGTGGTCCGGTCGGAGTCCAGGAGGAACCGGGCGCCGGCGTTCGGCCCCCGCGCCACCACGAGCAGCGCGGAGCCGGCCGGCAGTGCCTCGACGGCGCGCTGCTCGTCGGTGGACAGGCCCTCGACGGCCTCGGCCTCGACCGGCGCGCCGGTGAACGAGACGGTGGTGTCCGGGCTGCGCTGCGGCTCGGCGTCCCCACCCGCGCGGGTGCCCTCGTCAGGCGCCATCACGACCTCCTCCGCTGCTGTCCCGGGTACCGGGTCCCGTCCGTGCGGCCCACCCTAACCCTCCAGCACAGGTCGAGGTAGGTCGAGGTAGGCCGGTGTCAGGCGACGCTCGCGCGGTACCCCTCGGCGTCGAGCAGGCCGTCGACCGCCGCCGGGTCCTCCGGCTCGACCTCGAACATCCAGCCCTCGCCGTACGGGTCGGAGTTCACCAGCTCCGGGTTGGTCTCGAGCGCGGCGTTGACGGCGGTGACGGTGCCGGTCACCGGCGCGTACACGTCGCTGACGCTCTTGGTCGACTCGATCTCACCGCAGGTCTGGCCGGCCTCGACCCGGTCGCCCACCGCGGGCAGCTGCAGGTAGACGATGTCCCCCAGCGCGTCCTGCGCGTACGCGGTGATGCCGATCCGGACGGCCGGGTCCCCCGGGCGCACCCACTCGTGCTCGGCGGTGTACCTCAGGTCCTCGGGGTACTCGAACTGGCCCATGTCGCGCAGCGCTCCTGGTGTCTCGTGAGGTGCCGGCCGCGCTCACGGCGTCGCGGTCGACGTCGGCCCCGGCTCGGCCGGGCGAGCGTACTGAGGGTCCTCGAGGCGTCGCAACGCGTCCACGGTGACCACGTCGAGCTGCTCGACGGCAGCGCTGCCCTCCGGCTCGATCTTCTCCACGACACCGTCCGGGAACGACATCGCCGTGGCCAGCGTCTGCGGATCGCCGATGGCCAGGAAGACGTACGGCTGCTCGATCAGGGTGCCGTCGACCTCGAGGCCCCGGTCGGTGTCGACGAAGGCGGTGTCGGCGACGACCCGCACGTCGTTCACCTCGATGGCCTCGGCCCCGGCGTCCCGCAGCTCCTGCACCGCGTCGACGACCAGGCGGGCGTCGACGTCCTCCCCGCGCAGGCTGAGCCGGATGCCGGGCCCGGTCGCCGGCGCGGTCCCGGTGAGGATCGACAGGACGTCGACCCGCTCGGCTGCCTGCTCCCGCGCGGCCTCGTTGCGGTCGCTGCTGGTGAGCAGCTCGTCCCGCGTGGCCTCGAGCTCGGCCGCCTCCGCACGGAGCCGGTCGGAGCGCTCCGTGACGTCGTCCAGGATGCGCACGAGGTCGGACTGGCGCAGCGACGCGAGGTTGACCTCGTCGGTCGACCCGAGCTGGACGACGAGGGCGAATCCCAGCACGCCCATGAGGATCCCGGCGAGCACCTGGCCCCGGGAGACCCGGAACCTCAGGCTGCCGGCCAGGCGGTGCCAGGCGTCGTTGCGCTGACTCATGCGCTCGCTCATGCCTTGAACAGGTGCCGGCGGATCGCCGCGGCGTTGGAGAAGATGCGGATCCCGAGGACGACGACCACGCCCGTCGACAGCTGCGCGCCGACCCCCAGCTGGTCCCCCAGGTAGACGATGAGCGCGGCGACCACGACGTTCGACAGGAACGACACGACGAACACGCGGTCGTCGAAGATGCCGTCCAGCACGGCCCGCAGGCCGCCGAACACGGCGTCGAGCGCCGCGACCACGGCGATCGGGAGGTACGGCTGCAGGGCCGGAGGCACGGACGGCTGCAGCACGAGCCCGAGCACGATGCCCGCGAGCAGTCCGATCGCCGCGATCACTGGTCCACCTCCGGGTCCATCGTGTCATCGCCGGTGGACGTCCGCGGACGGGCGTACCGCAGGGACAGCGAGCCGGCGCCGGGCAGCTGCAGTGCCTCGGCCCGGTTGAGCCCCACCCGCAGCCCGTACCGCTGCTGGACGAAGCTGAGGTAGCTGCTCGCGGCCGAGCGCGCGAACCCGGTCTGCAGCTCGGCCGGGTCCCCGATCGCCTGGATCCGGTACGGCGGCTCCAGCGGCCGGAAGCCGACGAGGATGGCGCCGCCGGCGGACCGGATCGCGGACAGGGCCGTGAGCCGCTGCCCGTTGACGGCGATCGCCTCGGCGCCCGCCTCCCACAGTCCGTTCACGGCGATCTGGACGTCGTAGTCGACGACGCGCTCGGCCTCACCGTCCTCGCCGAGCGGGTCCCCGCCGAGCGGGTCCCCGCCGAGCGGGTCGTCGGCGGACGGCGCGTCGTCCAGGGTGAGGACGACGCCTGTCCCGGTGACGGGCGTCGCCCCGGCCTGCAGGGCGAGACGCCGGGAGAGGTCCAGCACGCCGCTGCCGTCGGCGGCCAGGACCTCCTCCTGCAGGCGCTCGACCTCGGCGCGCAGCTCCTCGACCCGGGCCTCCGCGGCGTCCGCGGACCGGGTCCGTTGGGCGATCTCCTCGAGCAGGATCGTGCGGGCGTCGGTCGTGCCGGGCAGGCGCAGGTCCAGGATCGCCGCGGCGGTCAACGCGCCGACGACCACAGCCGAGAGCAGCGTGACCGTCAGCGCCGGACCCCGCCGGGCGGGCCCCTGGTCCCCGGACGCCGCCCGGGCGCGCGCGGCCGCGGCGTACCCGGGGTCGAGCGGGTTCCTCATCACCTCCGTGAGGAGGGACATCGAGTCGTCCCGCCGTGCGGAAGCCGTCATGCGGGGTCCCCGGCCGGCCGACCACTGACGAGGTCGCGCACCTGCTGCACGTAGAGCAGGCCTGCCCACCAGTACAGGCCGGTCCCCCACCAGGCGAAGGCCCACCCGAGCGGGCGCGCCACGTCGCCGACGACGCCCTGCCACTCCCCGAGCAGGATCAGGGGGAAGGCGTAGAGCAGGTTGAACGTGCCGGCCTTGCCGAGGAAGTGCACCGGCAGCGGGCCGTACCCGTGCCGGGCGAGTACCGGCAGGGTGAAGGACAGCAGGACGTCGCGGGCGACGATGATGGCCACCAGCCACCAGGGGACGAGGTCGCGCCAGGCGAGCCCGAGCAGCGTCGACAGGATGTACAGGCGGTCGGCGGCGGGGTCGAGCAACTGACCGAGCTTGGAGATCTGGTGCCAGCGACGAGCCAGGTAGCCGTCGAGGTAGTCGGTGAACCCGGAGAACGCCAGCACCGCCAGCGCCCAGCCGTCCTCGGAGTTCAGGATGAGGAAGGCGAAGACCGGGACCAGCAGGAGCCGGAGCAGGCTCAGCACGTTCGGGATCGTGAGCACGCGGTCGGTCGTGACCTCAACCACGAGCTCTGACCTCCCGGGACGCACCCCCATCGACGACCGGCAGCCTACGGCAGCCATGGTCGTCGAAGACGGTGAGGCTGCCCACGTAGGACGCCACCCAGATCCGCCCGCGGTGGGCGTCGTAGGTGACGCCGACGGGCTTGTCGTCGACGTCGACGCTCTCGAGCACCACCATGTCACTGGTCCGCACCCTGCTGACGGTGTCGGACTCGTAGTTCACGACGAACAGCGCCGTCCCGTCGGAGGACAGAGACGCGCTGCGCCGGGCCTCGCCGGTGGCGACGGCCTCGACCACCTCTCCGGCGCCGACGTCGACCTTGGCCACCGTCCCGAGGTGGTTGAGCGTGGCGTACAGGGTCCCGCCGTCCGGGGAGAGGTTGAGGTGGCGCGGACCGCGCCCGACCTCGATCTCGTCGACGACCGCTTCCTCCCCCGCCCCACGGACGGCGGCCGACAGGTCGACGACCGCGACGTGGGACGCACCCATCACGGCGACGTAGGCGGTGGTGGAGTCGGGCGCGACGGCGATGCCGCGCGGGTAGCGGCCGATCGGGACGGTCGCCACCTCCTTCGGGCCGCCCTCGGCCTGCCCGTCGACGACCGACAGGGTCCAGTCGCACCAGTTGGTGACCAGCACGAAGCGGCCGTCGGGAGTCGTCTCGACGTACTTGGGGACGGCGCCGACGAGCGCGAGGGCGTCGACCTCCAGCGTCGAGGTGTCGATCCGGTACAGGAAGCTCGGGTCGATCTGGTCCTGCGGCGTGCAGGTGTCGCCGCCCTCGCGGGCGAAACCGGGGCCGGACATCGAGTAGTTCGACACCCACAGCCACCGGTCGTCCGGGCTGAAGGCGGCCTCCACCGGCCCGCCGTGGACCTTCGCGTCCCACCGCTCGAACCCGAACGCGGACGGGCGCACGGCGTCGTCGATGGTCTCGAGCAGCTCGCCGTCACTGTCGTACACCGAGACCGTGTGCGTGTAGATCATGTTCTGGGCGACCACGAGGCCGCTGCCGGACGCGACGACCGACTTCGGGGTCAGCTCCCCCGTGATCCGGTCGACTCGCTCGAGCCGCCGCTCGGCACTCGGCACCGGCGGCGGGGTCCCGGTGGGCCTGGGTGCCGGCGGCTGTGGTGCCTCCGGCGCGGGGGCCCACGCCGTGTGCTCGCTGGCCGCCGCTCCCCCGCCGCACGCGGCAAGTGCCAGGGCCGCCGCCGACAGGACGGTCGCCAGGCCGGTGGCGCGCGCGAACACAACGGGCTCCTTCGGATGTCGCCGGGCAGTGGCGCCGACGGTAGGTGGCGTCGGGCGCGATGCAGCGGCCGGGGGCCCGCCGGACCGGTGTAGAGTCTGCGCGTCACGGGCTGTGGCGCAGCTTGGTAGCGCACTTGACTGGGGGTTAAGTGGGTTTACCCCGCTCTGGTCGGCCCGAACAACTGAAAATCCATGCCACGGGCTGTGGCGCAGCTTGGTAGCGCACCTGACTGGGGGTCAGGGGGTCGCAGGTTCAAATCCTGTCAGCCCGACGTAAAAGCCCAGGTGAGAGTAGGTTTCTCGCCTGGGCTTCATCATGTCCGGGGGTCGTTCTCTGTGGTCCCCCTCTGGTCCCCCGGCGCTCTCGCCGGTGGTCGCCTGTGGACGAACTGATCGCCCAGAACCCGCGTCCTGTGGATAAGGGGACCAAAAGGGGACCAGAACGCTTCCGGGAGCACTCCCGCGGGCGTCGGAGCGCATCACAGGCCCCTGGTCGCGGGGCTGCTGCGCCGGGCGTTCTTGCGTTGTCCGGCGGTGGAGAGGAAGGCGTTGGCCTGCTCGGCGGCGGAGGCGAGGTGGCGGTCGTCGGGGTGGAGATAGCCGCGCGTGGTCTCCATCGAGGCGTGCCCGAGGATGTCTTGCAGTACGTGCAGCGGGATGCCCGCGTCGGCCATCCAGGTTGCCCCGGTGTGGCGTAGGCCGTGCCGGGTGAGGTCGGGCAGTCCGAGCTTCGCGACGATGCCGTCCCAGTTGGTGGCGTCGCGGACGGTCGCGGTGGTGAGATTGCCGCCCTTCGGGCCGACCAGCAACGAGTCCTCGGGCTCCTTCCCGTCGGTGAGGCGTTCGAGCACTGGCCGGAGTGGTTCGAGGATCGGCACGCGGCGTTCTTTGCGGCTCTTGGTCGGTTTTGTAACCAGGCCGCCTTTGCCGGGGAAAACCTGCCGGCGGATCACGACGAGGTTCTTGCCGTAGTCCACGTCCCCGACCTGCAACCCGGAGACCTCCGAGGACCGTGCGGCGAGTAGCGCGGCGAGCATCACGAAGTCGCTGTAGGACTGATGCACCTTGCCGCACGCCCTGGCGAGGCGGTTGAGGGTCTTCATGTCCGGGATTGCGTGCGCCCGTGGGGAGGTGTGTTCGGCGGACTGGCCGCGGAAGGCGTTGCGGTTCAGGCTCCGCTTGGCGCGGTTCTTCGCAGGATTGATCTGGATCAGCCCGTCCCGCACGGCCTCATCGAGCACCCGCACGAGCGGGGCGATGGTGTTCTTGATGGTCGACGCGCCGTGACGCTGCTCCCACTCATCAATGGTGCGGTCGATGATCCCGGCGGTGATCTGGGTGACCGGCAGGTGCCCGAGCGCGGGCAGCACGCGCAGTTTCAGCCCGTACCCGTAGGTCTCGCCGGTGGAGGTCGGGTCCAGGCCCCGCGCCCACCGGTCGCCGATGGAGGTGACGAACTCCAGCAGCGTCATGGACACGTCCATGCCCTTGGTCGATGAGTTGCGGAGCTGGTCGAAGAACGCGTGCGCGGCCGCTTCGTCTCGCACGATTTCCGAGCGGGTGACACGCCGCTTGGTGGTCGGGTCGGTCCACCGGGCTCGGGCGCGGATGCCGTAGGAGCGGCGCTCCATGTCTGTGGAGACCTTCACGCCGATCGGCGGGACCGGCTTGGGCTCGGCGGTCGGCTGCGGTTCAGCTCTGCGGGGCACGGTCGTGTTCCAGCTCGCTCAGCCAGCGGTCCACGGCGTCGAGCCGGTACCGGGCGATCCCGCCAAGCCGCAGGAACGGCGGCCCCGTGCCGGCCGAGCGCCACCGCGACAGGGTGGACTCCGAGACCTTCAAGTACGCGGCGACCTCACGGCTGTCCAGCAGGGGCGAGACGAGTGCCTCGGTCTTGTCGCTCACGACACTTCTCCGGTGTCCGGGTCGAGGTCGCGGTAGAACGCTTCCTCTGCCTCGCGGCGGGCCTGGACGTCGGCCATGACGAACTCCACGAACTCGGCGTCGCGGTCGGTGATCGGGATGTCCTCGATCGGGTCGCCGGGTTCCTCGCCGGGCCAGACAGTCTGCCGGGTGGGACGGTCGTGGTCGAGCCGGGTGCCGCAGGCGGCGACCCATTCGCGGAGCCGCTGGCGGGCGTCGGCGAAGTCGCGGTGCCAGCCGAGCGGTGCGCTGCCGTTCTGGTCCGGGTCGTAGGCGCAGAGCCAGTGAAGGTGCAGCGCGCTCAGCTCCCACAGCAGCTCCGGGTGCATGTGCCAGGCGGGCGGGATCACGGAGGCGGGGAGCCCGTAGGTGTGGCGTAGCCAGTCCACCCAGCGGTTGAGCTCCAACCACTCGGCCTCGGCGTCCTCGGCACTCAGCAGGTTCCAGTTGATCGGGTGCGGCGGCTCGGCGATCAGCGGCTCGTCGTAGCCGTCGTCGTCCATCTGGTCCACATCCGAGTCGGGAACATCGTTCGTCGTGGCGTCGCCACCGGGTTCGTCGGACATGCTGGGCTCCTGTCTGCTCTCCGGCGCCGGTTCGTGCCGGGCCGTTGTGGCGGGCAGGTGCTCCGTGCCGCGACCGGCGTTCAGGTGCCGGAACGACGGAGCAGGGCTTCGATCTCGGCACGGTCGGCGGCGAGCTGGCCGGCGTCGGGACGCTTGGGCCAGGGGTGCAGGTCGGTGACGATCGGGGCCGCGGAGCGCAGCAGCACGATCCCGGTCCCGAACGGGAGCCGGCGGATGCGGTCGGGCGGGAAGATCGGCACCCGGCGCACGGACCGCTGGTTGGAGCGGGTGCCGTGGTCGCCCAGCGTCACGGAGTCGGTGTATTCGTCGCGTTCGCCGACCAAGGCGCTCAGGTCTTGCAGGTCCCGGCTGTTGGAAGCCCCGCCGAGGATGACCTTGACGATCGAGGCGTCCCAGATCGCGTTCGCCTGGTGCTCGTTCCACTTGTCCCGCGCCTGCGCGAGCGATTGGAGCACCGGCATGGTCGTGATCCCCGACCCGCCGCCTTCGGCCATCAGCGTCGGCAGCGACGGCAACGGCGAGAGGTTGGCTATCTCATCCAAGGCCAGCAGCATCGGCGGATCGAGCCGGGCACCGGCCGACCGTGCGGCCAGGCGGCGGGCGGTCTCGATGAGGTCTTCCACGAGCGCGGCGACCAGCGCGGCGCTGGCTCCCGCACCGGACCCGGTTGCCAGCAGGAACAACGTGCCGCGGTCGCGGATGAACGCTTCGGGATCGAAGCCCTCACCGGGGCCGGGCGATACGGCGTCGAGCACGCGCGGGTCCGCGAGGGAGCCGAGAGCCAAGGAGACGCCCTGCCAGATCGAGTCGCGGGTGCGGGGGTCGGAGTCGATCATCGCTTCCAGAGACTCGGCCCACCCGGTCGCAGCCTGCGTGGAGCCGGTCAGGATCGCCACCGCGTCAGCGGCCGCGGTCGGATCGAGAGTCCACCTGAACAGCTCGGCGGGCGGCCGATGGTCGATCGCTGCCGCGTGCAGCAGGGCTTGGAGCGCGGCCCGTGTCTTGCCCTCCCAGAAGCCTCCGCCGTCGACGCCGCCTGCGGACAGGCCGGTGCCGGCGGCGAGCCCGGTGGCGCGGATCATCGCCGTCTGCGGCGACTCGCAGCCCCGGATCGGTGACCAGCGCAGACCGGCGGGCAGACCCTCGGCCAAGTGTTGCGGGTCGAAGATCGCGACGGGGCCGATCCTGCGACGGGCGCGCATGGTCGCGGTGAGGTTGTCCGGCCTGGTCGAGGTGACGACGACGGCGCCGGGCGCGTCGAGGATCGCCGGGATCACCAGATGCAGGCCCTTCCCGGAGCGGGGCGGCCCGATCACCATGATCGAGTCCTCGACCGACGCCCACACGCCGGTGCCCTTGGAGGTGCCGAGCCGGTAGCCCACGTCCGCCGGCTTCGGGTCAGCCAGGCCGGGGCGCAGGTTTTCCGCGCGGCGCAGCAGCGCCTTCTCAGACGCAGCGGCGGCGACTTCGTGCCGTGTGGCGATCCCGGCCATGCGGCGCGGGTCGGTCTCGATCCGGTGGGTGTGGCGGCGCAACCGCAGCCACGCCCATAGCCCGCCGGTCACGAGGCCGGCGAGCAGCAGCCCGGCGACGATCCAGTAGACGACCGGGTTCAGGCCGTCCGCGTCGAGCGCCGCGCCGGGATCACCAGGGCGGAACAGCACACCGACCCCGGAAGCGGGATCGCCGGCCGGCTGGGGCGTGCCGGTCAGGAACGCGGCCACCGATCCCGCGGCGCGCAGGATCAGCGCGACGCCGAACAGGACGACCAGCCCGATCATCGCGGCGTTGGTCAGCTCGTCCCCGAACGAGCCGGTCTGCCGGCCCTGCTCGTTCACGGCACTCGCCGGATGATCGTGGTGCCGGAGACCCGGCCGAACAGGATGACCTCGATGACCTCGCCGGTCCGGTCGGCGCCGTTCCCGGCTGGGTCGATGAGGGCGCGCGCGGTGCCGGAGTGGGCGGCGTCGGTGTGCCCGGTGACGACTGCGACCGCCACGTCCTCGCCCGGAACGAACCCCTTGCCCTCGACGGTGTGAAACACCGGCCCGGCCTGCGCCGCCGGTTCCGGTTCGGGCTCGGGGCGGGAACGCCGGCGGCGGGCGGCGACGATGTCGGTGAACGTCGTGCCGTCCGCTTCGCGGACCTCGACCCTCGCCGGTGTCGTCCGGTCGTTCGTGGCGCGGTCGATGATCTGCCCGAACGAGGAGCGCCGCCACGGCGGCGCGAAAGGGTCAGGGTCCAACCGTTTCCCGTCGACGGTGACGGTCACGGTGCCGTCCTCGCGCACATCGAGCACGACGAGCGGAATGGACACCGGGACGGGCTCAGGCTCGGGCTTCCTCATAGCGTCGAGGTGAGCCAACGCCGCCATGAGAGCATGCGTGGCGCTCCTGGGCGTCCGCGCGCACGTACGAGCCGTGCAGGTCGAACCTCTGCCGCGTACGGAGGAATGTCGGACGGGACTGTCAGGAAAACGGTGTTTTTGGCCCGACACGCCGGCGTGGCCGGCGGGGAAGGTCGCATGATGACCGAGACGATTTCGAGTGTGAGCTCGATGCCGAAGGAAGCCAAGAAGACGGTCTCGCGCAGCGAGGCCGAGCATGCCGCGGTCCGGGAGCTGGTCAAGGCCGCCCGGGCTCGCGGGGGGGACCTTACCGGCCCCGACGGGCTGCTGAAGTCGATCACCGCCACCGTGCTGGAGAGCGCGCTGGAGGAGGAGATGACCGAGCACCTGGGGCACGCCAAGCACCAGGTGCCCACGGCCGAGAGCGGGAACATCCGCAACGGCACGAGGCCCAAGACGGTGCTGACCGACGCGGCCGGTGAGGTGACGATCGCGGTGCCGCGGGACCGGGCCGGCACGTTCGAGCCGGTCATCGTCAAGAAGCGACAGCGTCGCCTCTCGGACGTGGACGCGGTGGCGATCAGCCTGTTCGCCAAGGGTCTGACCACCGGGGAGATCTCCGCGCACTTCCAGGAGGTCTACGGAGCGAGCATCTCCAAGGACACGGTCAGCCGGATCACCGACAAGGTGCTCGAGGAGATGAGCGCCTGGGCCTCCCGGCCGTTGCAGCCGGTGTACGCGGCGATCTTCATCGACGCGATCTACGTCAAGGTCCGCGACGGGCAGGTCGGCAACCAGCCGTTCTACGCCGCGATCGGGGTCGACCTGGGCGGCCGACGGGACGTGCTTGGCCTGTGGGCCGGCCAGGGAGGAGGCGAGTCGGCGAAGTTCTGGATGAACGTGCTGGCGGACCTGAAGAACCGCGGCGTCCGCGACGTCTTCTTCGTCGTCTGCGACGGGCTCAAGGGCCTGCCGGACTCGGTGAACGCGGTCTTCCCGGCCGCGATCGTGCAGGCCTGCGTGATCCACCTGATCCGTGCGACTCTGCGGTACGCCTCACGGAAGTACTGGGACCAGCTCGCCGGTGACCTGCGCCGGATCTACACCGCACCCTCGGTCGAGGCGGCGTGGGCGGCCTTCGAGGAGCTCGAGGAGAAATGGGGCAAGCCCTACCCCGCGATCCCCAAGCTCTGGCGAGCGGCGTGGGAGGAGTTCACCCC
The DNA here is from genome assembly GCA_049325235.1 of Actinomycetota bacterium. GTDB lineage: Bacteria > Actinomycetota > Actinomycetes > Actinomycetales > SCSIO-59966 > SCSIO-59966. The sequence goes on from JBMOMI010000674.1 coordinate 18,923, forward strand.
CTTCCTCGCCTACGACGTGGAGATCCGCCGCGTGCTCTTCTCCACCAACGCCATCGAAAGCCTGAACGCCAGATATCGCCGGGCGGTGACCGTGCGCGGTCACTTCCCCACCGAGCAGTCCGCGCTGAAGTGCCTGTACCTGGTCACCCGCGGACTGGACCCCAAGGGCACCGGCCAGGCACGATGGACCATGAGGTGGAAGCCCGCGCTCAACGCTTTCGCCGTCACCTTCGCCGACCGCATGCCGGCCGCGGAGAACCTCTGAAATGAACGCCGGAAACACCGTTCATCGGACAGACCCAAACCGTCGAATGGCGGGGGGACGTGGCGCCCTACACCGCGTTTATGCAGGTCAGGAAGCGTCCCCCCGAAACTCAGGAGATTCCAGAGCCGGTGGCTCGAGCGGTGGAGGAGGAGTCCCGTTAAGCGGATCCACTTCTCGCGGAGCTCGGCGCGACAAGCGTTCGTGGTCGGTCAGCTCACCGGCGTCGCGAGTCCGCGACGCTGCGGCCCTGCGCCGAGCTGGTCGATCCTGGAGGCTCCCACGCCGCAGCCCATTGGGCTATGGACTCGATCACCGGCGCCAGGGAGTGACCCTTGGTCGTCAGCGTGTAGTGCGGCACGGTGGTCGCGGAGGAGGAGGGGCAGGCGCGTTCCACCACGCCCTCGCGCTCGAGCTCGCGGAGCCGCTGCGCGAGGAGCCGATCGGTGAGCCCAGGGATTCTCGAGCGGATCTCGCCGAAGCGGTCGGCTCCGTCGAGGAGTGCGCGGATGATCGGGCCGTTCCAGCGCCGCCCGATCAACTCGACCGCGCGGTGGAAGACCGGACAGTAGCCCTGTGTCTCGTCCATGCAGACAACCTCCGCGGCCGACGAGTCGCCGGACCTTGACTCTTGCCAACGCCGTTCCCGGAATGATACTCCTAGAGTCACTTACAAAGAGTAAGTGACTACTTCGCATACGAGGAGCTCTCATGGACGTTCTGGTCCTCATCGGCCGGATCCTTTTCGCGCTACTGTTCCTGGGCGCCGGGATGGGCCACTTCAGCCAGCGGGAGATGATGACCGGCTACGCGGCGAGCAAGGGTGTGCCGGCCGCAGGGTTGATGGTGCCCTTCTCTGGTGCGGTGAGCATCCTGGGCGGCCTCATGGTGGCCGTCGGGGTCTGGCCCGACCTCGGCGCCCTGCTGCTGGTCGCCTTCCTGGTGCCGACGGCGGTGCTGATGCACGGCTTCTGGCGCGAGACCGACCCGGCGAGCAAGGCCAACGAGCAGACCCAGTTCCTCAAGGACCTGTCCCTCGCGGGTGCCGCGCTCGCCCTGTTCGCGTTCTTCGCCTCCGCGGGCGACGAGCTCGGCCTGCTCGTGCTCGGCCCGGTGTTCACGCTGTGACCGGCTTGCTAGTCGACCTGCCCGCCCGCGGCGGCGCCAGGCCGCGCACTACCCCGAGCAATCCGCACACCCAGCTCGATCAACAACCGGAGGACGATCGGCCGCGCCGCCTCCTGGAGGAGCGGCTCGCCCAGCTACCCGGCGTGGTCTGGCGGCCCAGCATGATCTCGGTCCCGGGAGCGCGCGCCCTGACCCTGCCGGAAGACGCCGCGCAGGGCCCGCCCGAGGCCTTCATGATCGGCACCGAGTTCGCTCACCTGCACCCCGCACCGGACCACTCACTGCACCTGGTGCTGCCGCCCGACCTCGCCTCCCGCGTGATCGAGACAGGCTGGGCAGAGCATCACCCGGTCGCCCGCCGCGGCCTGATCACCTCGGGCGCGGTGATGATCTACGCACCCCGCGACGAGGAGGAGGCAGAACTGGTCGCCCAGATCGTGACCGCCGCCTTCGAGTACGCCACCAACGCCCCGGCCTGACCAGCCGTACTGACAGAGCGCCGACGTGACCGGCATCCGGGCCACTCGGGTCCGGACCAGTCGAACAAAGATCGGAGTCAGCCATCATGCGCATCCACGAGCTCGGCCACCTGGTGCTCTACGTCCGCGACCTGGAGCGCTCACGGCGGTTCTACCGAGACGTGCTCGGCTGGAACGAGATCCGCGGGGAGGTCCCCCTGCCGGTCCCCGCGGCGGCGTTCTCCTCCGGACGCACCCACCACGAGCTGCTGCTCATCGAGGTGGGCCCGGCCGCGGCGCCGATGCCCCCGGGGCACCGTGTGGGCCTGTACCACTTCGGCCTCAAGGTCGGCGACAACGACGACGACCTCCGCGAGGTCGTGCGTCACCTGACCGAGCACGGGGTGCAGATCCAGGGGGCCAGCGACCACACGATCACCCACTCGCTCTACATCGCCGACCCCGACGGGCACGAGATCGAGCTCTACGTCGACGTGATGGCCACGGAGGAGTGGCTCGCCGACCCCTCGGTGGTCTTCGCCCCGATCCGTCCCCTACGTCTGTGACCCTCCGTGCCTGGAGCGGCGCAGGCCGCAGCGTCTGGCCATCGGCATCCAGTCCGCTGCCCAGATCACCGGCCGTGCTGAGGTGACAAGGCCGGCACCGTGTTGCTGCGCTACTCACTTACGACAATCATGCCGTCTCTCAGATGAGTATGACGGCGGCCGATTGCGCGATGGGTCACGAGGGTGAAGGGAGCGAGCGAGCCCCGCACGCGCGGGGGGTCCGGATCGCCGCGGTGTCCGTGCTCCTCGCAGTCCAGCATGCCCCGGTGCTCGGACGGCTGACGGTTCACCTGCATCGAGCGCGTCACTGCGAAACGCCTGGGCGTGCCCGGAGACTACGGATCGTGGTGTTGAGGTCCCATTCGGTCAGCGGATGTTGGGGCCGGTCTTCTCGTCGAGGTTGCGCACGTGCCGCTCCACTCTTCGCAGGGTCCGTTGGAGGTTCTCGAAGTAGCCGGGGAGTTCTTCGAGGACGGCGGTGCTTCGGTTGAGCCGGTCCAGACTTCCGGGCAGTGGTCCGGTGGTGGAGGCGAGACTGCGCAGCGGCCGTTCCATCTTGTCCAATGGTTCGACGAGGCTTTGGTCGAGGCTGGCGAGGCGGCCGTCGAGCCGGCGCAGGGAGGTCTGGAGGTCGCCGAGCTGGCCGGACAGTCGCGCGAGTTTGGGTGCGGCCTCGCCGAGGGGTTTGGAGGTGCGTTGCAGCGTCTCGAGGTCGCGCAGAAGTCGGTCGACCTGGCCGGCGAGGGTCTCGATGTGCGGCGCGACCAGGGACAGGTCTTTCGTCGCTCTGACGACCGGCGGGGTGACCTTCTTGACGTTGCGGTCGATCCGCTGGACTTGGTCGAGGGTGTCGGGGGCTCGGTCGACGACCTCGAGGGTTTCGGGCATGCGGGTGGCGGCTTTGGCGAGGCCGGGGATATGGGGGAGGAGCAGTGCGAGTCCGAGGGTCAGGACGAGGAGGACCAGCGCGACGAGGGCCGCGAGCGCGCGTACCGCCCAGAGCGGAAGAGCGTTGTGAAGCATGAGGAACCATCCTTGCGTTGACGGGCAGCGGGTCCCGCTGTTCGCCTCGGGCAACGGCGTGTTGTTCACCCGCCCGATGCTGCGGTCACTGCGTACCCCGGGTGAAGTGGTCGACACCGACGGTGACGAACACCGCTGTCGACGTTGCGACCAGGAACCCGTCGCGGTCGGTCAGGCTGGCGGCGAGGAACAGTTTGCGGCCCTCTTGATTCGTCACGCCCGCCTCCATCCGATAGGGGGTGCCGATCATGACCGGCGCTCGGTAGTCGACCGTCAGCTGGCGGGTGACCGCGGGTGCGCCGACGAGGTAGAGCAGGAATCCGTAGAGGTCGTCGATGACCGTGGCGACTGCGCCGCCGTGGGCGATGCCGGGAGCGCCGACGTGCCGGTTGTCGAAGGTGTGCTCGGCCACGACGCCGTCCCCATAGCGGCGAACCTGGAGGTGATGGCCGTGCGGGTTGTCGGGTCCGCAGCCCAGGCACTGCTCGTGGTGGGGCGGCAGGTCGACTCCTTCCGCGTGCGGCCGGAACTTCTCAGCCCAGGTGGCAAGCATCGATTTCAGGTCAGTCATGGGATGGACGGCCTCTCAGGAGTTGGGCCCAGGCTGCGAGGACCTGTTCTTGGCGGTGGCCTGGGTGGGAGGTGAGCAGGCCGCTGACCCCCCTGCCGAGCAGGAGGTCGAGGGTGAGCCGGATCGTGACCGGGTCGTCGGTGACGTAGGTGCGACAGATCTGCGCAAGCTCCTCGTTGACGCGCTCCTCGGCTGGGATCAACTGGGCTCGCAGATCGGGATGTGAGCGGGCGGCCACCCACAGTTCCAGGGTGGCGGCGTACAGCGGACCCGAAAGAGCCTCTGCCAACAGCCCAAGCGCAGCCTCCTGCGGCTCGATCCGACTCCGAGAAACCTTCGCCCCTTGAGGCGTGGCCGGGGACAGGTCGGCCAACGCCTCGCGTACTCGCCGCAAGCGCTTCTGCGCCAGATACTCGACCGCCGCGACCACCAACTGGTCTCGGGTCCCGAAGTGATGCAGCTGTGCGCCCCGTGACAGACCGGCCTTCGCGGCCACGGCGGCACTCGTGGTACCGGTGTAGCCCAGGTCGACCAGGCACGCCACGGTGGCCTCCAACAGCACGTGACGGGTGGCTGCGGAGCGTTCCTCCTGCCGCCTTGCCTGCACTGACACAGCCACACCTTACATGCAGGCACGAATGTATGTAACTTTGGGTGCGTCGAGTTCCTCGCATCCGAGGGCGGGCCATCCTGAACGAAGCCGGGACCCGACGTCTGTCGGTTAAGGGGTTCGGCGATGCTCGACGACGACGACCGCTACACCTCCGCCACGCTCGCGGAAGGGTCTCAGGTCAGTCCGGCCGTGATAGCCGCCGAATGGCCGAGGCAGCGACGTTTCCTGCCCAGCGAATTGGAGGGAATACGGGAGCGCTGGTCCGATTGCCGGCGGGGGGTCCTGGGCGTTCCCCAGAAGTCCGGCTCTGGATGCTTCGGTTCGCTCAGTTGCGGACCTCGATGTTTTGTCGGTCGGTTGCTTCGGCCTGCTGGTTGAGCATGGTCAGCAGCTTGTCGCCCTCGATGTCGAGGTCGGGCAGCACGCGGTCGAGCCAGCGGGGCAGCCACCATGCTCGCTCGTCGAAGACGGCCATCAGGGCCGGGACGAGCGTCAGCCGGACGATGAAGGCGTCGATGAGGATACCGGCGGCGAGAGCGAAGCCGATCTGCTTGATCATGATGTCGTGGCTGAAGATGAAGCCGGAGAACACCGCGACCATGATGATCGCGGCCGCGACCACGACGCGGCTGGCCTGGTCGAACCCGCGCACGACGCTCTGGCGGGCCGGCTGGCCGTGGATGTGTGCCTCCCGCATCGAGGAGACCAGGAAGACCTCGTAGTCCATGGCGAGCCCGTAGAGGATGCCGGTCACGATGATCGGCATGAAGCTCATCAGCGGGCCGCCGGTGTCGAACCCGAAGAGGCCACTGAGCCAGCCCCACTGGAAGACGGCGGTGGTGGCACCGAAGGTGGCCAGGATGCTGAGCAGGAAGCCGGCGGTGGCCTTGAGTGGGACGACGACCGAGCGGAAGACAAGCATCAGGATCAGGACGGAGAGCACGATGATGATGCCGAGGTAGAGCGGTAGGACGTCGGCGAGCTTGTCGGACATGTCGATGCCGATGGCGGTGAACCCGGTGACGCCGAGTTGCACCTGGTTGTCCTGGGCGATCGCGTTGTCGGGCTCGCGCAGCGACTTCACGAGGTCGCTGGTGGCCTCGTCGCTGGGGCCGGAGGTGGGGATGACGCTGAACACGGCCAGGTCGCCGGCCTCGTTGACGCCAACGGGGGCGGCTAGCACGATGTCGTCTCGGTCCTGGAACTCCCCGAGGAGTTTCGCGGTCAGCTCGGGTGTGACGCGGCCTGCGGTGCCGGTGGGCTCTGCGGTGACTAGGAGGGGGCCGTTGAATCCCTCGCCGAAGCCCTGGGAGACCGCCTCGTAGCTCTGCCGGGCGGCGGTGTCCTGGTTCGCGGTCTCGCCGGTTGGGATACCCAGGTTCATACTGGCCGCCGGGATCGCCATCACGCCCAGGATCGCGACCACGCCCGCGATGACGGGCCACCGGAACCTGATCACACCCTTGACCCAGTGGTCGGCGACGCTGTGCGACTCCGCCTCCACCCTTGCGCGGCGTCGGGATCGGGCCTTGTCGGAGCAGATCCGCTCCCCGACCAGACCCAGCAGTGCGGGCAGCAGGGTCAGGGCGATGAGCACGGCCAGGGCCACCGTGGACGCCGCGACCAGGGCCATCGTGGACAGCATCGCGATACCGATGACGGTCAGCGCGCTCAGCGCGATGAGGACGGTCAGTCCGGCGAAGAAGACCGCGCTACCCGCGGTGCCGACCGCTCTGCCGGCCGCCTCCCGCGCGGTCAGGCCTTGGTCGAGGATCAGCCGTCGCTGCCGGTTGACCACGAACAGCGCATAGTCGATGCCGACGGCGAGGCCGACCATGAGACCGAGCACGGGGGTGGCGGAGTTCATCTCGACGGCCGTCGAGAGCGCGTACGCGCCGCCCACGCCGATGCCGACGCCGACCAGTGCGGTGATCAGAGGCAGGCCGGCCGCGATCAGCGAGCCCAGGGTGAGCACCAGCACCAGGGCGGCGACGGCGAGACCGACGACCTCGCCGATTCCGACCGGGATCTCGATGGCCTTGAGCGAGTCGCTCGGGAGCACGGTGATCCCCGTTCCCTCCTCGGCACGCTCCACCACCTCGACCACCGAGGTGACGTCGTCAGCTGTCAACGAGGTCGAGGCGACTGTGAACTGGAACTGGAACAACGCGACCTGCCCGTCCGTGGACACCAGCACGCCGGGCACCGGGGTCCCGTCCACCACCAGCGGCTGGTAGGAAGGCGCCTGCCCCTGGTCCGACCCGGCTGGGGGATCGGCCGGCGCATCTTCCTGAGGAGTGCCCGGTCCGCCCTGCTCCCCGGTACCCAGAGCGGCGTCCAGGGGGTTGACGACCTTCTCCAGGTCATAGACGTCGCCGACGGTGCCGCTGATCACCGCAAGTCGGTCCGGAGTGTCGAGCCGCTCACCGTCCGGGGCAGTGAAGACCACACTGGCCTGGCCCCCCGAGGCGGCGGGGAGCTCGTCGGCTACGCGGTCGAGCACGGTCTGGGCCTCGGTGCCCTCAATCTTCATCTCCGAGCTGACGCTCACCCCATTGATAGCGACCGCGCCGACTACCACTGCGAGGGCGGCGAGCCAGCCCGCAATGAACAGCCACGGTTTGCCGAACGCAGTTCGTCCGAGCCGGTACAAGAAAGTGGACATGGGCCTGGTGCTCCTTGAGGGCAAGTGGGGCGGCGTCTAGAAGCCGTGGCGCAGGTAGTCGAATGTGATATCGAGGAATGAGCTGTAGTCCATCGACGTAGAGCTGAGGTCGCTCTCACCGCCGAGGTGCACATCGAGGGTCCCCTCGAGGGCGGCCATCACGGCGCCGTACACGGCACCGAACAGCAGGGGCACGTAGACGGTGGGGTACCGGTCTCCCGCCACCGAGGCCAAGAGGTCCTGGGCGGTATGGCGCATGCGTTGCTGAACGCCCAGTACGTAGGGCTCCAGGGTCGGGTACTGCCGCGCCATCGCCATCAGCTCGCGCATCCTCACCAACGCGTCTGCGGTGAACTGCGTCCTCATCACGGCCAGCAGGGCATCGAGCAGGGACAGATCAGCGGGAAGGCCGGTCAGGATCGCACTCGCGTCCTCGACACCACCGAACGCGACCGAAGCAACTGCCTCCTCCTTGCAGGAGAAGTGGTTCGCGAAGGTACGGCGCGAGTACCCCGCCCGCTCCACCACGTCCGCAGTGACAAACCCCGACAAGCCGCGCTCACGGGTCAGATCGAACGCCGCCTTGGCCAGCGCCTCCGCAGTCGCCTCGCGCTTGAGATCCCGCAACCCACGATCCACGCCCCCAGTATGCCCGCTGCCGGCACCAGGTCGGGGTGCGCATGTGGAAGGCGATCTTCTCCGGTGGGTAGTGCTCGAAGTTCGTCCGCCGGCCTCGCTCGGCGCGCACGTGGGTGGCCACCACCGTCTGGGCGTGCAGGATCTGCACCGTGGTGGCGGTCGAGCGGGCCTGCACCCGCTGCCCGATCAGCCGCCACGGCACCGAGTACAACGCCGGCCCGACCTTGACGTGGATGTCCGGGCCGACCTTGCCGGTCGACCAGGTCGCCAGCACGAACGGCGTCTTCGGCAGCGGTTTGAGGGCCGGGGCCTCCACGGCGGCGAACACCGCGGCCGGCGCCGCCCCGTCCAGCGGCCGGCAGGACCGGGCCCCGGCGACCTCGCTGGACCAGCGCAGGGCCGCGGCCTGCATCTGCTCCAGGCAGGTGAACTCCCGGCCGCGCCAGAACGAGTCCCGCACGTACGGCATCGGCCGCTCCACCCGCGGCTTGTCGGTCGGCTTGCGCGCCCGGGCCGGGTCGATCAGCACGTCGTAGTGCGCGGCCAGCTCGGCGTAGGATCGGTTCAGCTTCGGGTCGTACAGATCCGGCTTGTCCACCCCGGTCTTGAGGTTGTCCGGAACCAGGCGGACCGGCACCCCGCCGAAGAACTCGAACGCAGCCACGTGCGCGGCCGTCCAGGCCTGCTGGTCCATCCGCAGCACCGGGCGCACGAACAGGTGCCGCGAGCAGGACAACACCATCACGAACGCCCACACCGTGTGCGCCCGTCCAGTCGCCGGGTCGAGCCAACGGCCGAGCCGGCCGTAGTCGATCTGCGCCTCGGCCCCGGGACGGGCCGGGTTCGGGTTCAGCACCCGCACCTGACGCCGGCGCACCTCCTCGGGCAGGTTCGCCGCGATCCACCGCCGCAGCGAGGCCACCGAGGCGGCCAGGCCGCGCTCGTCGACCAGCCGCTGGTGGATCGTGGCCACCGTGACGTTCTCCTTCAGCTGTTCGTGGATGTAGTCCCGGTGCGGCTCGATCAACGGCCAGCTCACCTGCCGCAGCCCGGCATCCACGACGCCCGGGAACCACTCGGCGGCCTTGGCCCGCCAGTCGGCCTCGCCCATCGCCGGCGGCCCACCCGGAACCAGGCCCACCGCCTCCACCGGCGCCAGGTACTTGCGCACCGTCTTGCGGTCGATCCCCAGGCTCTCGGCGATCTGCACCCGGGACCGACCCGCGTACCAGTGCATGTAGATCTCGACCAGATCGATCACGTCGAACGTCCTCCTCGCCACTGACGACTCCCTCGCTCACCTCGCTGGTGAGCGCGAGCCTGCTGTGTTCGAGGACCCCACCCGCCCCCCGCTCACGCCGTCCCCGTGGGGAATTACGTGATCGGCCAGGGTGGGGAATTACGTGATCGCGGACCCCTCAGACCCGGGGAATTACGTGATCGCCGACACCCGCGACGGGGTGCCGGTGCGGTGCTGGACGTTTGCCGGCAACGAGAACGACCAGGCCATCATCCGCACCGTCAAGGACGACCTGGCCGGGTGGAACTTGCACCGGCTGGTGTGGGTCGCCGAC
>JBMOMI010000675.1:0-2098 GCA_049325235.1 Actinomycetota bacterium
CCGAGGGCCCGCTGCGGGCCGCGTTGCGAGCCGCCGGCCGGGACGACGTCGAGGTCCTCGCCGGCCCGGACGCCGCCACCGAGGTCGCCGCCCGCCCCTGCGACGTCGTCCTCAACGGCATGACCGGGTCGATCGGTCTGCGGCCGACGCTGGCGGCCCTGGAGTCCGGCAGCACACTGGCGCTGGCGAACAAGGAGTCCCTGATCGTCGGCGGGCCGCTGGTCAAGGCCGCGGCCGCGCCGGACCAGATCGTTCCCGTCGACTCCGAGCACTCGGCGATCGCGCAGTGCCTGCGCGGCGGGCGGGCCGACGAGGTGCGCCGGCTCGTGCTCACCGCCTCCGGCGGGCCGTTCCGGGGGCGCACTCGCGCCGAGCTGGCCGGCGTCACGCCCGAGCAGGCCCTGGAGCACCCGACGTGGTCGATGGGCCCGGTCGTCACGGTGAACTCGGCGACGCTCGTCAACAAGGCCCTGGAGGTCATCGAGGCCCACCTGCTCTTCGACGTCCCGCTCGACCGGGTCGACGTCGTCGTCCACCCCCAGTCGGTCGTGCACTCGATGGTGGAGTTCACCGACGGCTCGACGCTGGCGCAGGCCTCGCCGCCGAGCATGCTGCTGCCGATCGCGCTCGGGATGGCCTGGCCCGAGCGCGTTCCGGACGCCGCCCCCGCCTGCGACTGGACGCGTGCCGCCAGCTGGGACTTCGAGCCGCTGGACGACGAGGCGTTCCCGGCCGTGCGGCTGGCCCGCGAGGTCGGCGCCGCGGGCGGGGCGCTGCCGGCGGTCTACAACGCGGCGAACGAGGAGTGCGTCGCCGGCTTCCTGGCCGGGACCGTCCCGTTCACCGGCATCGTGGACACTGTGGCCAGGGTCGTCGACGACGCCGTTCGCGGCGAGCAGGTCAAGGTCGGAACGTCCGGTGACGACCTGACGTTGGACGACGTACTGGCCGCCGAGCAGTGGGCCCGGGCCCGGGCGCACGCGGTACTGGGGCGAACGGGAGGAAGCGCATGACCGAGGCGATCGCCTACCTGGTCGGCGTCCTCGTCGTCGTCGCCGGGCTCGCCCTGTCGATCGGCCTGCACGAGGTCGGCCACCTGCTGCCCGCCAAGCGGTTCGGCGTCAAGGTCACCCAGTACATGATCGGCTTCGGCCCGACGATCTGGTCCCGGCGGCGCGGCGAGACCGAGTACGGCCTCAAGGGGATCCCGCTCGGCGGCTACATCCGCATGATCGGGATGTTCCCGCCCGCCAAGGGCGGCGACGAGCGGCGCCTGCGCCCGTCGTCCACCGGGCCGCTGCAGTCCCTGGCCGACGACGCGCGCCGCGCGAGCGCCGAGGAGATCGCACCCGGCGACGAGGACCGGGTCTTCTACAAGCTGTCCGTGCCGAAGCGGCTCGTCGTCATGCTCGGCGGGCCGACGATGAACCTCGTCCTGGGGTTCGTCTTCCTCGGCATCACCATCACCGCGATCGGGCTGCCGGCACAGACCCCGAAGGTCTCGGCGGTCTCCGAGTGCGTGATCCCGGTCGCCGAGGCGGATCGCGACTGCACGCCGTCCGACCCGCCCGCGCCCGCAGCGGCAGCCGGGATCCAGCCGGGGGACGTCGTCGTCGCCCTGGCCGGGCAGCGCACCGAGACGTGGCGCCAGGTGCAGGAAGCGATCCGCGCCTCCGCCGGCGAGACCGTCCCCGTCGTCGTCGAACGCGACGGGCGCGAGCTGGAGCTGACCGCGGCGATCATCGCCGACGACCGTCCCGCGCTGGACGCCGAGGGCGACGTCGTCCTCGGTGCCGACGGGCAGCCGGTGCTCGAGCGCGTGGGCTTCCTCGGCATCTCGCCGAGCCAGGAGCTCGTGCCGCAGCCGGTCACCGAGGTGCCGCCGTTCGTCGCGGACGCCGTCGTCCGTACCACCGGCATCATCCTCAACCTCCCGGCGCGGATGGTGGACGTCGCGAACGCCGCCTTCGGAGAGGCCGAGCGGGACCCCAACGGCCCGATCGGCATCGTGGGCGTCGGCCGGCTCTCCGGCGAGGTCGCGACGACCGACGTGCTGGAGTCGACCCGCGAGCGGGTGGCGTTGATGCTGTCGCTGCTC
>JBMOMI010000676.1:0-2096 GCA_049325235.1 Actinomycetota bacterium
ATGGCGACGCTCGGGCACGCCGCCGGCCAGCCCGGCGTCCAGGAGGACCCGGTGGTCCGCCGGCTGCTGCCCCGCTGGAGGACCTCGTGATCGCCACCGAGTGGGCGGTCGTTCTCGCCGTCGCTGTCGTCGGGTTCGCGCTCGCCTGGTACCTGTCGTTCTCCGCCGCCCGCCTCGACCGGCTCCACCACCGCGTCGAGGGGGCGCGGGCGGTGCTCGACGCCCAGCTGCTGCGGCGCGCCACGGCCGCCTCCGAGCTGGCGTCGTCCGGGCTGCTGGACCCCGCGACGTCCGTGCTGCTCGCCGGCGCCGCCGCGGACGCGGTCGCCGCCGGGGACGGCGCGGACGACGTCCGTGAACCGGCGCTGGACGCCGTCTCGGCCCGGCGCGAGGCGGCCGAGTCGGACCTGTCGCGCGTGCTGCGCGCCGCCCTGGACGACCCCGAGCAGCAGCGTGTGCTGCGCGAGGACCCGCTGGGCGCCGACCTGCTGGCAGCGCTCGACGCCGCCTGCCACCGCGTGCGGCTGGCGCGGCGGTTCCACAACGACGCGGTCACCCAGGCCCAGCGGGTGCGCGCCAAGCGGGTGGTGCGCCTGGCGCGGCTCGCGGGCCGGGCGCCGGTGCCGCAGACCTTCGAGATGGACGACGACCCGCCCGGCGAGGCCACGACCTGACGCGGCCTACGATGGAGGCGCACACCCCGCCGTTCGCCTGAAGAGGTTCCCCGTGTCCACCGAGTCTGTTGCCACGTCCGCCGAGCCCGTGGTCGGCACCGCCCGCGTCAAGCGCGGCATGGCCGAGATGCTCAAGGGCGGCGTCATCATGGACGTCGTCACCGCCGAGCAGGCCAAGATCGCCGAGGACGCCGGTGCGGTCGCGGTGATGGCGCTCGAGCGGGTCCCCGCCGACATCCGCGCGCAGGGCGGCGTGGCCCGGATGAGCGACCCGGACCTCATCGAGGCGATCATCGGGGCGGTGTCCATCCCGGTGATGGCCAAGGCCCGCATCGGGCACTTCGTCGAGGCCCAGGTGCTGCAGAGCCTCGGTGTGGACTACGTCGACGAGTCCGAGGTGCTCACCCCGGCCGACTACGAGCACCACATCGACAAGTGGGCGTTCACGGTGCCGTTCGTCTGTGGTGCCACCAACCTCGGCGAGGCGCTGCGCCGCATCACCGAGGGCGCCGCGATGATCCGCTCCAAGGGCGAGGCGGGCACCGGGGACGTCTCGAACGCCACCGGCCACATGCGGAAGATCCGCGCCGAGATCAACCGGCTGCGCTCGATGAGCCCCGACGAGCTGTACGTCGCCGCCAAGGAGCTGCAGGCGCCGTACGACCTGGTGCGCGAGGTGGCCGAGGCCGGCAAGCTGCCCGTCGTCCTGTTCACCGCCGGCGGCATCGCCACCCCGGCCGACGCGGCGATGATGATGCAGCTCGGCGCCGAGGGCGTCTTCGTCGGGTCGGGCATCTTCAAGTCCGGCGACCCGGCCAAGCGCGCCGAGGCGATCGTCAAGGCGACCACCTTCTACGACGACCCCGACGTCGTCGCGAAGGTGTCCCGTGGGCTCGGGGAGGCGATGGTCGGGCTGACCGTCGACGCGATCCCCGAGCCGCACCGGTTGGCGCAGCGCGGCTGGTAGGTCACCTGATCGACTTCTCACGACGATCAGGTGGCGTCTTGGTCACCCGGTGGCCACCGATGTCACTTGATCGCCGGAGCGGCGGCGCGCTCGCCGGGATCACGCGACATCACGGGCGTCTGGACGACGCAGATGTCACCTAATCGGCGCGCCACCGGCGTCGTCGCGCTGCGCGTGCTCGTCGTCCTGCTGCTCGTCGCCGCGATGCCGCCGGTGCGCGACCGGCTCACCGCCGCCCCGGCTCTGGTGGAGGCGGTCGGCGCCGACGTGCCCCGGCCGCTGGCCGCACCGCTCGACGTGCACCCCGTCACGGTCGCCGGGCGCCCGGGCGACCTCTACGACGCCGGGCCGGAAGCGCCCGTCGTGGTGCTCGTCCCCGGCGCCGCACCCGCCGGCCGCTCCGACCCTCGGGTGGAACGGCTCGCCCGGGCCCTGGGCCGCAGCCACCTGACGGT
>JBMOMI010000677.1:0-1294 GCA_049325235.1 Actinomycetota bacterium
GGTTGGCGGCGAGCTTGGCCAGCGCCAGACCGATCACCACCCAGAGGATCAGCAGCTGCAGGATGATGCTGAGCGTCAGCCCGATCTCGGCGTGGAAGGCCAGCAGGAGCAGCTGCACCACGATCGCCGGCGAGGCCGCCCCGTTGAGGATGACAGGGATCCACGAGAGGAAGCCGCCGAAGAAGGCCAGCGGCTCGTTCAGCGTCCGGTAGGCCCAGATGTAGACACCGCCCTGCCCCGGCCACAGGTTGCCGAGTTCGCCGACGGCGAGGCCGGCCGGGACGAGGAACGTGAGGATCCCGAGGACCCACATCGGGATCGCCGTCCACCCGCCTGTCGCCATCACCGACGAGCCGGTGATCCAGCAGATGATGAAGACGTAGGTGGCGGTGAGCCCGAAGGTGTTCATCACCTTGGGCAGGACCTGCTCCGGGACGAGCTCGGTGGTCATGAGCCTGTCCCGCACGGGGGTCCGTGCCGAGGGTGTGCTGTGAAGTGCTTCGCTGGCCATGTCTCTCCTGGGTGCGGGCGCGGAGGGAAGGGAAGGCGAGGTCAGGCGACGGCGGCGCCGTCCTTCATACGCAGGACGCGGCTGGCCTGCTTGGCGACCGCCGGGTCATGGGTGCTCGCGACGACGGTGACTCCCAGATCGGAGCAGAGGTCGCGCAGTAGGCGGACGATGGTCTCGCCGGTGCGCTGGTCAAGGTTGGCGGTCGGCTCGTCCGCGAGGATCAGCTTCGGGTTGCTGATCAGCGAGCGCGCGATCGCGGTGCGCTGCTGTTCGCCGCCGGACATCTTGGTCGGCAAGTGCTGGATCCGGTGCCCGAGGCCGACGAGGTGCAGCAGCTCTGTGGCGCGCTTGCGCAGTGAGACCCGGTCGAACGGCTCGAACATCAGAGGCAGCTCGACGTTCTCGACCGCTGACAGGAACGGGATCAGGTTGTAGCTCTGGAAGATGAAGCCCACCGTGTCGTGGCGCAGCGCGGCGAACTGGCTCTCCGTGAGGGTCGCGGTGTCCTGACCGTCGATCACGACGGTTCCCTTCGTCGGCCGGTCGAGCCCGCCGATGATGTTGAGCAACGTGGACTTGCCGGAGCCCGACGGGCCCATGAGACAGACGAACTCGCCCGGCAGCACGGTGAGGTTGGCGTCCACCAGGGCCTTGACGACCTCGTCGCCCAGCTTGTGCAGCTTCCAGGCCCCGGTGACCTGCACGAGCGGCTGCTGCTCGTGGGTGACGTCGGGACGGTCGGTGAGTCCCGCTTCAGCAAGGGTCATGGATCACGCTCCGGAG
>JBMOMI010000677.1:1304-2094 GCA_049325235.1 Actinomycetota bacterium
GCGGCGCGCCATGTCGGCAAGATCGAGGAGACAAGGGCGGCCAGGGCGCTGACGGCGACGGCGACGAGGACGCCGATGACAGTGCCGGAGACGGAGATGCCGGACGCTACGGCGCCGGTCGTGGCGAGGACGGCGACGGCCAGGACGGCGAGCACCGCACCGGCGATCGCCCCGGCGACCGAGGCGATCACTGGCTCGACGAGCAACGCGGCCACGACCGGCGGCCGGCGGACTCCCGTGGCACCCAGCACGCCCAGTTCCCGGGTGCGGGACACGACGGTGCGGGTGGTGGAGACGGCGACCTCCACGACACCGACGAGCAGGACGGTGACCGCGATGAGAACGACCGCTCGCCGGATCTCCTCCGCGTGCCCCAGGACGGCCGCCTGGGCACTGATGCCAGCGGCCATGGCGAGGACCAGCACGAGGAGGAGTGCACCGGTCGCCGTCGTCACGATCGGCAGGACCAGCGAGCGCACTCGGCGCCGGGCGGACAGCAGGCCGTAGGCGAGGCCGTGGCGGATGGACCGATTCATCCCGCGTCCCCGAGGAGTTGAACCGGCCGCTGCTGCAGCAGACGGTGGACGGGAACCAGCGCGCCGACGATCGCCATGGCCGGCAGGTAGGCGGCAACCGTGCCGGCAGCCCCGAGCCAGGCCGTGACCGAGGCGATCTGCGGGATGACGAGGGCGACCGCGGCGCCGGCGAGGGTGATGCCGAGCAGGTAGGCGGCGATGAAGACCAGCGCCGACTCCACGAGGAAGAAGTAGAGAACCTCATCGGCCAGGCC
>JBMOMI010000678.1:0-28094 GCA_049325235.1 Actinomycetota bacterium
AGATTATGCAGCGACACGCCGAGCCTGAAACACCTACCCGACTCTCAACATTTCCGCAGACCCCGACCCAACCGAAAGCCGCAGGTCACAGCCCTACAGAATCCCTACCCGAGGAGGTCTGAGCCCCGTTGCTCAGCGTGTGGCGCTGCGGTCCTCGAGCTCCTGTACTGCCAGCCATGCGGCGAAGTCCTTCTCGGCGGTTTCCACAAACCTGACCCGGACTCACCGAACGCCTTCTATCTGTCTCCGGACTACCCAGACCTCGACCGGGTACCGGACCGTTCGAGCTCGCTGAGGCGCACCGTCGACGAGTACATGGTCTTCTGGCCTGCGGCTGGCCGCCGCCTGGCTCAGACAACCCAGCAAGCGGGCCCGCAGTGGCAGTGGCAGCAAGAGGGTCAGCGCGGGTGGCGCTGGTCTCCGGCGTTGCTCGACCATGAGACGGCCCGACTGACTCGCCCGCCTCGAAGCCAGCCCTCGACGGCCACGCGAACAGCAGGCTTCTTGTTCTCGAGTCCTGTCGTAGACGCAAACGCGTTCGCTTCCAAGTGCCCCCACTGCGGCGCCGACTGGGCGAGACGACGTGTTGGATCCCCGATCCGAGATCTTGGCTCTGGCTTCCAGAGGGTTGTGCAGTTGCTGTGCGACGCGATGATGCGCGAGCTCGACCCCGAGACACGCAGGCTGGTCCTCTTTTCGGACAGCCGCTCCGACGCCGCGAAGCTGTCGACCGGCATTAAGCTCGCCCACCATCTCGACACCCTCCGGCAGGTGGCGTACGAGGTGCTCGCAGGGGAAGCGGCGAGGTCCATCTCGGAGTACAACAACGCTGTCGATGTGCACCAGGCGGCCACGGACCTGGCGACTCTCGAGAAGCGCCAGCTCCAAGGACCACTGGATCCCGAGGAGCTCGCCCAACGGCAACGACTTCTGTCCGACCTCCCACCGGAGGTGACGGGCGAGGTCATGCGGCATGCCGCAGTCGGCGGAACACCGCCAGCGGTGCTGACGCCACCCGTTCCCCCAGGGGGCTTTGCGGCAGCGCCGTTCAACGAGCTACTCAACGCCGCGCGGACTCGTTTGCTTGAGGTTGGGATGAATCCCGGGGGTCCTCAGCCGTCCGTCACGAAGTACCGGCCCAGGGTGCGGCGCGCCAGCACCATCTCGTGGGACGGGTTGATCGACTGGGACGCCACCCCGCCGTCGTACCGGCCCGGTCTCCAGCCGATCGAGCAGCAGCTGTTGGACGAGATTGAGACTTCACTCCGGCGGTCGGTGGTGCAGGATGTTCTCTTCGCCGACGGCAGCCGCGACTTCGAGTCCCTGAACCTCGGCTTCCTTTGGGTCGATTCGCACGGGCCGCGGTCCGCGACGGACGAGGCGGCCGCATCCGTGATTCGGATGCTCGCCCAGAGGCGCCGGTTCACGGGTTCTGAGGCCGAGGGGCAGCTTCAGGCGCCGATGTACATCCAGCGCTTCCTCGCAGAAGTCGCTGACCGGGCGGGTATGAACCCGTTGGACCTGCACAATGACGTAGTCGCGAGGCTCGGTACGCGGCTGGGTCAGTGGCTGATAGCTCCGGAGAGCATGGTCCTTCTCGCGCCCAGACCTGACGCGAACCAACAGGTCGCTCTATACCAGTGCGCGAGGTGCGGCCGTTCCCATCTCCACCGCTCCGGTGGCATCTGCACAACGTGTCTACGTCCGCTTCCCCCAGGCCCGACCATGTGGCGGGTCGACAGCCCTCCCGAAGACTTCTACGAGTTCCTCGCGAGGAGCGGCGCAGACGTCTTCCGGCTCCGCTGCGAAGAGCTCACCGGCCAGACAAACACCGAAGACCGGATCGCTCGTCAACGGTTCTTCCAAGAGGTCTTCCTCGAGGACGAGTCACCCCAGGCGGCCGGGGTGGACCTGCTGAGTGTCACCACGACGATGGAAGCCGGCGTCGACATCGGCTCGCTCCAAGCCATCTCGCTCGCCAACATGCCGCCCGTCCGATTCAACTACCAGCAACGCGTCGGCCGCGCCGGACGACGCGGTCTGGGAACGTCCGCGGTTCTCACGCTGTGCCGTGGGCGAAGCCACGACGACTATTACTTCGAGCGCCCAACACTGATCACCTCGGAACCGCCGCCGACGCCATACGTCGACGTCTCCCGGCCCGAGATTGCGCGTCGGGTGATCTCGAAGGAGGTCTTGCGCAGAGCGTTCCGAGGCATCTCGGTGCCGGTGGGCGGCGACAACGTCCACGGCGAGTTCGGCGTCATCGACGAGTGGCTCACACACCGGTCCATCGTCGCGACGTGGATCACCTCACATCGTGGAGAGGTCGAGGCGATCTGCGGGGCGGTTCTTCGCCGCACCGGGATGGCCGCGCCGACCGACCGACTCGCGATGGCCGACTACATCAGCAATGAGCAGATCGGCGCGATCGACTACGTCGCTCGGCACCCCGAGAGTCCAGGCCACGTTGCTCTCAGCGAACGGCTCGCGTCGATGGGCGTGCTTCCGATGTTCGGGTTCCCGACCCGAGTGAGATACCTGTACCACGAGCGGCCCTCACTGACGCACGGTTGGCCGCCCGACCGCGGCGTGGTCGACCGCCAACTGGACATCGCGATCAGCCAGTTCGCACCGGGCGCTCAAACGGTGAAGGACGACGAGCTGCATACCGCTGTAGGCGTTGCCGACTACGGGCCATACGGCGGGACGGTGGTCGCCGCGCCGGACCCGCTTGGACCTGCGGTCGAAGTCGGCATCTGCCGTCGCTGCCAGGCACTCGTTCAAGACCCTGATCCGCACGGTGGCTGCCCGTTCTGCACCGCTGCACGGAGCGATGCCGGGTACCGCACAGTGGAGCTGAGCGAGCCTCGCGGGTTCACCACCTGGTTCTCCATCAACGCCGAGTTCACCGGGGGCTTCGAGTTCACTCCTCGTGCGCTTCGAGCGAGGATCGACGCCAGTCCGAACCCTCCGTCGGGCGCCCGGAACTTCACAGTCGATGCCGGCTCGCAACGCGTCTACCGCGTCAACGACAACGACGGGCGGGACTTCGTCTTCCGCAAGATCGCCAACCAAGACGTCTGGATCACTGAGGCGGCGTTCGACCAGGCCCTTCAAGACCTGTCCATCGCTGAGCGTCGGGCGATGTCGTCACCGACCTTCGACCCGGGTGAACAGCCCGAACGTCGCGCCCTCGCAGCCATCGCGAACACGGACGTGATGACAGCCGGGATCGCGGCAGTTCCTGTGGGCCTGACTCTCAACCCGGCGATCCCCGAAGCCCGCGCCGCGTGGTACTCGTTCGGCTTCCTAGTCCGCCGCGCCGCCGCGGTCTCGCTCGACGTCGCGGAGTCGGAGCTCGATCTAGGCATCCAGCCGGTGATGGACTTCGGCAACCCGTTTGCTCCGCCCTCTGCGCGCGTGTTCCTGTCAGACGCGCTGGAGAACGGCGCCGGTTACTGCACTCACCTCGGCGTACCCGCCCGGTTCGAGTCGTTGCTGCAGTTCATCACCGGAACTGGCTCGCCTCCAGCCGAGACGTTCTGGAGACCGCTCGTCGACGCCCCCCACGAGACGGAGTGCGCAAGCTCCTGCCATCGCTGCCTTCGGGAATTCGGCAACATGGCGTATCACCCGTTGCTTGACTGGCGTCTTGGGCTCGACATGGCGCGACTCGCGCTCGACGCGTCAGCGCAGATCGACCTCACCTACTCGTACTGGGCGGGGTTGGCGTCCCGGATTGCGGCGCCGTACTTCCTCGGACTCGGCATGGCGCACGACCAGCTAGGCGGCCTGCAAGCCGGGGTCGACGCGCCGAGGCGGCACGCCGTGGTCCTCACTCATCCGCTCTGGGACCACGACGCCTCGAACTATCGGGTCGACGTTGCGGCCGCCGTTGCCGAGGGCGAGCGGCGCGGCCTCCGTGTCGAGCTTCGGTCGATTCTCCGGGCCGTCCGAATCCCATACGAGTGACGTCGACGAGGTCCCCGGATGCGTGTCCCTGATGTACCCACGCCGCGGGCGGTACCGGCAATATCGCCCAGCCTCTACGAGGCCCTTCTCGCGTGCCCGGCCAAGGCAGTGTGGTACGCGCACGGGTCCCGCGACGCTCTGGCCCCGCACCCCGCAGCGTTGCTCGGTACGTGCTTCCACGCGGTCATGGAGGCGCTGCAGAAGGGCCGCCTCCTAGGAGACGCCGCCGAGCGGCAGAACAGCGCACGCAGCCTGTTCGACGAGGTTGCGAGACAGGTGCATACCGACGCACACCCCCTCCTGAGGGTCAAGTTCCCATCGCCTCAGAACCTCCCGTACTACAACCTGCTGCGAGAGCGAGCGGCCGCCGTCGCGGCGCAGGCCCCTGTTGGCGTTGATGAACAGGCTGAACCACGCCCGCAACCGTCGCCGCTCTCGGAGGAGAGGTTTCGCTCCTCGGACGGAGTGATCGTCGGGAGGCCGGATCTCATCGATGTAGCACGCGGCGAGGTCGTCGACTTCAAGACGAGTCAGGCCATCAACGATCCGGGCGCTGTGTCGCCGCGTGAGGCTCGCCAGCTCAGACTGTATGCGTATCTTGCCGGCGAGGCGGGCCTGACGATCGAGCGAGGAACCATCGTCCGCGGGGACGGTCACACCGCCTCGATTGCGGTTACTGCTTCGGAAGCCCGCCATGAGGCGACTGAGGCACGGCAGGCGCTCGCCGACCTCAACAATCGAGTCGGGAACGGCCAAGCCTTTGCCGAGCTAGCTCGTCCGTCACCTGAGGGCTGTCGCTTCTGTCCATGCGTACCCTTCTGCGACGCGTTCTGGGAGACGGCGGACCCAACTTGGCAAGATACGACCGGCATCCATGTCGAGGGCACCGTGACCGCGCCCGTCAACGCTGCGGTGCACGCTACGGCTCTCGTCACCGTCCAAGTCCGGCGGACACGTGGCACGGTGGGTGGAATCGACGTCTCCATCGAGCAGGTGCCGGCAGCATGGATTACGGCGGACGGAGACCGACCAGTCGAAGTCGGGGACGTGATCAGAGTCGTTGACGCGCGTCTCGTTTCGGAGGACCCTGTGGTGCTTCGAGCGGACCGCGTCATGACATCGCTGTGGAGATGTCGAACGACGTGACCGACAACATGACACCGGAACAGCGAAGCCGGACCATGTCTCGCATCCGCGCCCGTGACACGAAGCCGGAGCTCACGGTGCGGCGGCTGCTACACGGTCGAGGCCTTCGCTATCGCACGCACGTCGCAGGCTTGCCGGGCAAGCCCGACATGGTCTTCAGCGGAGCACGAGTCGCCGTGTTCATCGACGGCGACTTCTGGCACGGCTGGCGGTTCAGTACATGGAGTGGCGGTCTGGCTCCCTACTGGCGGGAGAAGATCGAGCGGAACATGAAACGCGACGCTCGGAACTTCCGCACCCTCCGGCGCGGCGGATGGACGGTCATCCGGCTGTGGGAGCACGAGATCGAGGCCGATGCAGCGAGATGCGCGGATCGTGTTGAAGTGGCCGTGCGTCGCCTGAGCTTCGTTGCGGCCCAGTCAAAGGAGCCGTCGAGTGAGGCTGAGCCTTCCAGGCGCGCGCAGCCGTGACGCCCTCGGCTGGCCTCTGCGGAGAAGAGGGTCTCAGCGCCGTCGGTTCGTGAGGCTGCAAGCAGCTCCCGAGAGCCTTCGCATCGCGATCGGCTACCGGGCTATCTCCCCAGGCTGAGCCCGCGCCCACGATCGGGCGCATTCACCTCGCACACGACCTTTGCGATCCGCTCGTGCTCGTACCGGTCAAGGATGTGCTCGGGTTGTGGGCCGATGACGTCGCGGACGGTCTCGGCTCGCTCTGGCCATGGTCGGCCGTTCTCGCCGAGGTACACGGCGACGTTCTCGACGGCGCGGTCCCATCGAAGCCGCTCGCGTTGCGTCGTCGGGCGCGGGCCGACTAAGTCCAGCGCGGCCTGCGGTGGGTCGGCAACGGCGGTGATTCGGACTGTGAGCCGCCGACCAGCGGCCGCGAGGCTGAGGACGCGCGCTTGCTCAAAGTCGGCCGCGTGCTCAGCGGCGAACGCATCGTGCGCGTGCTGTTGCTCTCGTAGCTCGGCGAGGCGCTTCTCGTGACGAGCGATGGCGCGCTCGGTCGAGGCGACCTTCTCCGTGAGCCGCCGGCGTGCGCTGGGCTTCCAGCTGGGCTTGCTGCGCTGCGTCGCCTCGAGCCGGGCGCGCGCCGATGCGAGGTCGCGCTCCTCCCGCGCGATCTCCCCGGCAACCGATGGTGGTTGCGCGGCGATAACCGCATCGAGGCGACGCGACTTCACGGTGAGCTCCTTCAGCGTGTGGACCTGTGCGAGTGCGCCTGCCTCGATGGCCCGCGGGTCGGTCTCGACCGCGAGCTGCTGGTCGCTCCGCCGTTCCAGCGCGCCGATCAGGGTGCCGAGACCTGACCGCTCCGGGTCGATCGCCCGCGGGTCGTCTTCGTCATCGATGTCGAGCTCGCCGTCGACGACGTAGAGGTGCGTGGCGTCGGTGGCGCGCGTGATGGCTACGTAACCCTCCTCGAACCGGGACGCGTCGGACGGGTGGTAGCGGGCGCGATCGAGCGTGGCGCCCTGCACGCCGTAGGTCGTGCGCGCGTAGGCGTGCTCGAGGTGACCGGCGACGAGGTACTCGGTCGGGATGCGGACGAGACCCTCTTGCTCGAAGGCGACGTCGACCTGCCGGTGCTCGTGGTCGACGGCGACGACTCGGCCGAGGCTCCCGTTCTTCACGGACTCGCGCTGGCCTGGCGCATGCAGCGAGCGGTCGTTGCGGCGGGCGACGACCTCGTCGCCGACCAGGAAGTCGCGTCTGTGGGCCATCAGCGGCTCGCCGGTCAGAACGCCTTCGGACCTCAGCAGCGCGCGGGCACGCTCGTTGAGCGCTCGCCGAGCGGCGTTGGTGCCGGCGAGCATCGGTGAGGTTGATCCCGCACAGCGGTCGGCCCACCAGTCCCGGACGAGTGCGTCGTAGGTGTCGGTGGCCGTGCCCCCGCGATGGACCTTCCCGGCGCCGTCGTACCGGTCGAGCGCGGCGGCGATGTCGCCGCGCCGGTACTCGTCGATGGCGGCGCGCTCAGTGTGATCGCGCTGGCGGCGGTTCTCGACGAGGCGGACCAGCGTCGGGTCGGCGCGGGCGGCGAGGGCCTTGAAGACGCCGCCGGTGTCCACGGCGGTGTGCTGGTCGGGGTCGCCGATGAGCTTGATGCAGCCGTGGGCGGCGCGGACGTGGGCTGCGAGGCGAGCGAGGTCGCGGGTGCCGGCCATCGACGCTTCGTCGACGAGCACTACCGTCCCGTGGGCGAGGCGGTCGCCGCGCTGTTCGAGGTCGATCAGCAGGCTGGCGATCGTCTGCGCCGGGCGTCCGGTGTGGTGGACGAGCCCGACCGAGGACTCGAGCTCGGCGGCGGCGGTGGCGCTGACGGCGGACTCACGTCTGCGCTCACCGTGGCGGGTAGGGCGCGGACCGTCGTCTCGTTCCGCTGGTAGGGCTACCAGGCGCCTACCAAGCGATCCGAGGGTCGGCGGCGCGAGGAAGACTGCTCACCGTGGCCGACGAGGAGGACGCGGTGATCGCCGACGCCATCGCCAAGCTCGAGGCGGAGGACGTGGGCGCCGCCCGGGACGCCGAGGCGGCGCTCGACTGGCTGACCGCCGGCGAGAGCCTCGAGGTGCTCACCCAGGAGCGACTACAGCACTTCCTCTGGTACGGGCTGCCGATGAAGTGGCTGACCGACACGGACCACCACCGTCGGGTGGTCGACGCCCTGGCGCGCGCCTTCGACCTGCTCGGCCTCCCCCGGTACGCGGCGCTGTGCCATTCCGACACGACCGCCGAGGTTCTCGACGCCTACGAGCGCAGCGACGCCGAGGGCAAGAAGGCGTTCCGCAAGGCCGACCTCGCCTCCGGCATCCGTCCCCCCGACATCGACGAGCTCGAGTGGGGCTCCGTGATGGGCATGACCGAGTCCGACGCGCTGTCCTCGATGGCCGAGTTGCTCGAGCTCGCCGTCGCCAGCGGCGAGCTGCTGCCGGGGGCACGAGGGTGGAAGCAGCGCCAGGAGGATCTCGTCCGGGCCCACCTCACCACGGCTCGGATCGAGCTGGCCGGGGCGGAGCTGGCTGGACGGCATCCGCGCCGAGCGGCTCGAGACCTGGTTCGAGGGCCGCCGGAGCCCGACCCGCCGCCAGGTCCTCGAAGCGGTCGTGGACGAGGTGCGCTCGCCGGTGACCCTGCCCGATGGTGTCGATGACGCGGTCCCGCCGCTGCGCTGGTTCCTGAGCGAGCTGATCGACGGCTAGCCGCTGACCCAGACCGGCAACCTTGGTCGGGCGTTCGTGCAGGACGCCGCCGGGCGATTCGGCTGGTGGGACTTCGACAAGCCGCCGCGCAGCGAGGACGAGCTCTACGACCTGCACCAGGTCCGCCACCTCGCCCAGCGACTCGGGCTGGCTCGCCGGTCCGGCCGCCGACTCGTCCTCACGCCGAAGGGCCGCACCGCGCTCGCCGATGGCGATCAGCTGTGGCGTCTCGCCGCGCGGGGTCTGCTGCTCGACCACGAGTTCGCCGCGGCACTCGGCGAGATCACCCTCGCCGTGCTCGCCCGCCGCGACTCGACGCCAGCGAGCGAGCTCGACGCGTTGCTCGCCTTGATCGTGCGGGAGGTCGGCTGGCGGGCGACGGACACCGGCGCGCCGCCGACCGAGCACGACATCGGCTGGGCGCGGCACCAGACGACGAACCTGCTGCGCGCCCTCAACCTGCTCTCGACGGGGGGCGGCTGGCAGGACCGCATCTACGGGCTCACGCCCGCCGGCCGAGCTGTCGCCCTCGAGTGTCTCCACCATCGGGCAACGGGACCGCGGTCGAGCCCCTGGGCGTGAGCGTCACGGTTCCTCGGTGCCGAGGAACCGCTCGACCTCGGCGCGTGCGAACCACCACCGGCCGCCGATGCGATGCGCGGGGATCGGTGAGCGGCTCTCCCGGGCGAGACGCCTGAGGGAGTGGGCCGTCGTGCGGAGGAGCGGTGCCACCTCGTCGGCGCTCATCCACAGTGCGGTCGGCGACTGGCGGGCTGGCGCCGGCCGCGCCGGAGGCGGGTCAGCCACCGGGTTTGCCGCAAGCAGCTCGACGATCGGCGACACGATGGCCTCGACGTCGCTCCAGATCGCCTCGACCGCCGTCGACGCCACTTCCTCCCAGGGCACCGCGCCGCCGCTCGCGCCATGTCGGGCCGGTCGCCAGCCGCGCTCGCGACACGCATCGACGACGCGCTCCTGCCAGCGGGCGTGAACGAGGGACTGCAACTCGGCGGTGTTCATCATCGGGACGTCGCTCCAGCTCATGGAAGGAAGAGTCGTCCCGTCGGCGCGCCCCGCGAGGCCGTACAACCTTGAACAAGGGCGTTCCTTATTCAAGGTTGCGCGACAACCTTGAATAGGGATCGCCGTCTCGACGCTGGTGGCACGAAGAGCGACGACCGTCGGTCGACATCCTCGATGTCGTTCGAGTTGTCATTCGCAATGACGGCGACGACTCGAAGCTCGGCACGTTCGAAGCCTCCGGCTGGGGCGACCGCGAGTCGCACTCATCGCGCCGCACTACAGGGCCGTGGGCATCCCTGGACAGAGGTCGTGCTGGGTGACGGCAGGACTCGCAGGTTGACCTGACATTGTCAGGGCGTCTAGTGCTCTTAACGCTTGACAATGTCAGACTCGGACTGCACACTGGCACCATGCCTGACCGCGACGTCTTCCCTGGGCTGCACCGCTCATGGCGTCGCGTCGGTCGCGCCGTCTGCGGTGAGCAGACCCCAAGCGCAGTCAGCGGTCTCGGCGAGAAGGCACTCGCTGATCAACTGCGGCGCGATCCCCACGCGCTCGCTCGGCTCGGTGACGCCGCCGCGGCAGTCGCCGACGTCGGTGACGTCCGCGCCCTACGCCAAGTCGTCGATACGGGCGATCTCCAAGGTTCGCCGGTGCTTCGGAGCCTCGAAGCGGAAGCGCGGGCGAGCAGAGCGGCCGACGAGCATGAACTCATCGAGCGGACTCTGTATCGAGTCGTGCGACAGCAGTTGGACACCCTTCGGCCCCAGCTCGTGTCGAACGGCAGGTCGGCGGCCGAGGCGTCGACCTATCTGGATGAGTGCGTGTCCGGTATGCGAATCTCCGCGATCGCGGAGCAGATCGCTAGCGGGCGCGCCCGCGTTCGCGCGCCACGACGGCTGCGCTCCAGTACCGCGGACCTCTTGCACGAGTCGTTGACGTGACGCTCGCCGACGAGCACATGTTCGCCATCAACTGCAACGGCCCTGGGGTGCGCCTCAACCGGGGTCGAGACTTCTCCTTCGACACCTCCGGGTTCGGACCGGCGCTGACTGCAGACGTGACGCCGGGGATGGCGGACCTCATCGACATCGCTCTCGGCGCCTACATCGTGGATCGATCCCAACGTCGACCGGGCGCACGCGAGACGGCAGCCGGCCGGACGTGGGCCCGCGCAATCCGCGTTCGCCTCGGTGTTCGGCAAGTCGACTTCTGGATGGAGCATCGCGACTCCCTCGCCGAGTTGCTGCACTGGCTCACCGACGACGAGTGGAACATCGACTTCACCGGCTCCACGGAGGCACCCCTCGAGATTGAGGTCTCCCAGCGTCTCCCACTGGCACTGGATGGAGCGGACCGTGTCGCGCTCTTCAGTGGTGGGCTCGACTCACTTGCAGGGGCGTTGATCGCCTTCGACTCCGGGCGTCGTCCGTTGCTTCTGTCGATCGAGACGAACTCGCGCATGGGCGCTACCCAACGGTCGCTGAGGCGGTTACTGCGGGAGCACTGGCCAACTGCAGTCAGTGCGTCCACGCTCGTGGAACTACACGGCTCGGAGGCAGCCGAGCCGTCGCAGCGCGCTCGCGCCGTTCTCTTCCTCGCCTTGGCCGGAGCCGCTGCGACCGCTTGCGACCTCGAGGTCGTGGAGGTCTACGAGAACGGCATCGGAGCGATCGGACTCCCTTACCTCGCGATTCAGGAAGGGGCGCATACGACCAAGGCCATGCACCCGCACACGTTGTGCCGGTTCTCCGCGCTCGTCACGTCCGTGGCAGGGCGCGCGATTACGTACGTCAACCCGTCGCAGTGGTCGACGAGGGCGGAGCTATGTCGGCTCGTAGCACCCGGCCAGCGCCACCTCATCCCGCTCTCGGAGTCCTGCGATACGTCGTTTTCGTACCGCGGGGAGGGCGTTCACCGTTGCGGTACGTGCACGTCTTGCCTCCTGCGGCGCCAAGCCCTTTGCGCAGCGGGCCTGGAGGAGCTCGACGCCCGCCAAGCGGTACGCATCGACGTCACCGCGCTCGGCTGCGACGCCGCTCCCGCCCGCACCGCATCGCTGCTCGCGATGCTTGACCAGGCTCTCCGACTCGACGCGGCGCTGAGCGACGGAGAGCCCTGGGCGGCGCTGACGAGCCAGTTCCCGGATCTCGGTGAGGTAGCACGCTCACCGGCCGAGCAACAGGCGTGCCTCACCCTGTATCGCACCCACGTCGACGAGTGGCGACGATTTCCCTCGCCGCTCGTCGACCGCTATCTCGCACGTCGACCGTCCTCGATCCGCCCCCTGCAAGGAGACCTCAGTGACGGCTAACCACGTCGACATCGACAAGGCCACGCTCGAGAGGCTCCGGGCAGCTCGCAAGCGGCGCGGCCTCACCCAGGAAGCAGTCGCGTCCCAACTCGACATTGCCCGCACGACCATCGTCGCGATTGAGAAGGGTGAACGCCCGCTCCGAGCCGATGAGCTTGTCCGGCTCGCCGAGGTGTACCAGGTCCCGGTCAGCGAGTTGCTGCGCACCGCGCCCCCGCCAGCGGACTTCACCGTGGAGTTCCGACTCCCGCCCGATCGCGACGCCTTGGCGTTGGACATGGAAAAGGCTGCGGCTCTTCTCCAGCAGTTGGCCGATGACTACGTCGAGCTCGAGAAGATCACCGGATCGCCGCTGGACCCGGCGACCTATCCGGCACCGACCCGGCCCACGGGCAAGGCGGATGCCTTCGGCCAATCGCTCGCCGCGAGTGAGCGCAACCGTCTCGGGCTGGGTGATGCGCCGGTGCCCCGGCTGCGCGAGCTGCTCGACTCTGACGTTGGCCTGCGTACCTTCTCGATCCCGCTGCCATCTCCCGTCGCCGGCCTCTACATCCATTCCGACGTGCACGGTCCATGCGTGGCGATGAACGCCGACCATCCGTACGAACGTCAGCGCTGGTCGCTCGCCCACGAGTACGCGCACTTCCTCACGAGCCGGGAGCGAGCGGAGGTCACGGTGCTGCATGGCTACACGCGAGTGCCGACCAGCGAGCGCGTAGCGGACGCCTTCGCCGAGGCGTTCCTCGTTCCACGGTCACGCCTCACTCGACGGTTTCACGAGATCGAGCGGGCAAAGGGGCGCGTGACCCCGGCGGACCTCTTGGCGCTCGCGGCGTACTTCGAGGTGTCGTTCCAGGCGATCGCGCTGTGTCTTGAGGATGCGCGACTGCTCCCGTCCGGGACGTGGGACCGGCTCGCTGACCGCGGATTTCGCCCCGACGAAGGAAGACAGATGCTCGATCTCAGCACTCGAGAGCCTGACAGGCGCCTACTTCCGCCTCGCTACGAACGGCTGGCCGTCCAGGCCTACTGGGTGGGCGACATCAGCGAGGGCGAGCTCGCCGCCTTCCTTCACACTGACCGGGTTGACGCTCGCCGTCGCGTCGCCGAGCTGAGCCGTGGCTTGGGCCTCGACGAACAAGGCGAGCGGACGACCGTCGAGCTCGGGACTCTCGCCGAACTCGATCTCCCGCTGACCCGAGCCCGGTGAGTTCAGAACGAACCGTCGCCCTCGACGCCTGCGTGCTGCTGAACCTTGTCGCTTCAGGGCGACCGATTGCCGAGTTCGCGGCGGCAGCCGACGTGCGTTTCGTCGTTGTGCGGCAGGCTGAGGCGGAGGTCGAGTGGTTGGATCCCGACGATCCGGAGGACCCACGGGAGGAGATCGACCTCGAGCCCGTCATCCAGCGAGGTGAGGTTGAGCGCGTCGCCCTCGCTGATTTGGAGTTCACGCGCTTCGTGGCGCTCGCCCGTGAGCTGGACGACGGAGAAGCCGCCACACTGGCGGTTGCGGAGGCCCGTGGCTTCGCGGTAGCGACCGACGACCGTAAGGCTCGACGCGTTCTCACGACGCTCGATCCTCAGCCGCCTGTCACCAGCACGGCGGCGATCGTTCGAGCCTGGGCGGCGAACCGAAGTCATGCCGAGGTCCGCGAATGCCTACGGCTGATCCAGCGGCGCGCGAGCTTCCTCCCGCCCAGAAACGATCCCGACGGCGACTGGTGGAGAGGGATCTTGGGCTGATGCTGCCGCGACTGAAACTCCGGTTCGTGCGGGCCGATACCCGGTGTGATCCAACTGGCGTAGGAGGAGAACCAATGATCACGATCAGCAAGCGGCTCGATGGAAGGCACGACGGATGAGCGGGCTCAGTGACGAGATCACGTGCGAGCTGCTGCAGGCGCTCATCAACATTGATGACGACGAGACACCCCACGAGGCCTTCTCCGAAGCCTGGGACGTCCACCGAGAGGGAGATGGACCGTTCGATCAAGCGGTACGCGACCTCTACGGGCGAGGGCTCGTCGAAGCACGAGAGATGCGTGAGCGGGTGTACGAGGTTGGCAACGACCGACCGATGGTCTCGTCCGAGATCGTCGTCGAGGGAATCACCGCGGCCGGCCGAGCCTTCATCGAGCAACACGGGACCTAGATCGGGTGCGACTCACGGTCGCAGACACCGTGCGTCGAAGACCTCAGAACTTGCCCATCCAGTTGCCCGTCTCGGCATCGAAATCGAGTGTGCAGGACTCGACTCCCTGCGCGAGCGCGTTGTCCTGACCAGCCTCTTCGCGTCTCCTTGCGCTCAACGCGACACGCCCAGCGAGATTCCTAAACCGCGTGTCGCAGGTTCGAATCCTGCCGGGGGCACGCCCCCGACGTCTTCACCGAAGTCGTCGGTGCGTGTTCACCGAGGGGTCTGACAGTTTCTGTGCGGAAAGGTTAGGTCGAGGGCACAATCGCCTCGCGGACCGCTTCCGCGAACCGCCCACCGACGCCGGCACCACGACCGTCGTACCAATCGACGTCGGCGACGAACTCGGCCCGCGCTTCCGGATGGAAGTCGAAGGCGAGCGTCATGCCTCGCGCGCGGCCTGTCGAGCAGCCCGTCGGGCGGCGAGCTCGGCGAAGACCTGCTCACCAGGAATCGTCTCGATGTTGCCACTGAGGATTTCGTCAACGCGGGACCCGATCTCCTCGGTCCAGGCTGCGTCGACCGACTCCGGATCGGCGACCTCGATCGACTCCAGCAGTCGCAGGGCTACGTCCTTGCGCACCGAAGGAGGCAGGGCGAGCCCCGCCTGGTAGAACTCCCATGCGCTCATCGACATGACTGCAGTCTACGTTCCGCCGACGACAGTGCGGAGCGAAGCCCCGACATGGGCTTCCTGCCACGCCCAGATCGCGATTCTTGCCACGCATCTGGCACGAGCGAGGGGCAACTGGGCCTCTGACCTGCGCAAACGCGCCGGATCAGTAGTACCAGGGGAGCAGTTCGTCTGTGCGCCCGGGTGGGGAACCCCAGAACACCGTGGCGCGAGCTTGGGTCGGCTTGGACCCCGGCAGCCGCTCGGTGATGACTGAACGTGACAGCCCGTCCGAAGGTTCTCGCTAGCGGCGGGGCCAGGTGCTAGCCTTGGGCCCTGCCCAACGGACACTGTTGGGTGCAAGCAGGGAGAGGGCATGCCAAGTCGAAAGACCGACGAGCCGGACGGCACCGGTCGGGCTGCCGTGACCGGAAGCAAGGCCCCGAAGCCAGCGCTCTCTGCAAAGACGAAGTCCACAAGGACACGCACATCCGCGACGCGCCGCCGATCCTCCCATGCCCGCAAGCGTGCCGCCGCGCCAGCCGCCATCACCGTCTCGTCGGCCGCCGAGGCTGGCTACGCCGCCAGCGGCTCCGTCGGGCGCGTCGTTGAGGCGCTGGGGAACAATGTCGTCGCCGACCTGCTCGGCGTTGCCCGCAGCCAGCCGTCCCGCTGGCGCTCGGGGCAGGAGCGGCCGTCCCCGGAAAGCCGTAGGCGGATCTCCGACCTCGACCACGTCCTGGACCGGCTGCTTCTTGAGCTTCACCCCGACCAGGCAGGGCAGTGGCTGACCGGTCCCAACCCGCACCTGGGCGGTGCCCGGCCCATCGACGTGCTCGAACTGCGCGGGGCGGCGGCAGTGCTACCCGCGATCGACGCGCTCGCGACCGGCGCGTTCGCCTGACCTGTGCCCAGCCTCTACCGGGTGCTGCCATACCTGGCTGCTGCCAACGCTGGCGAACCTGGCCACCCTCTGTACGTCCCGGTGTCTACCGGCGCCAACCGCATCGACAACCCGGACGCCTACGACACGCTCTACCTCGGGGATGACCCGCTCTGTGCGGTCGCGGAGGCGTTCGGCTGGGCGTCCCGATGGAATGCCGGGCTGCTACGGGGCACCCCGGCGCTGGGGGGGAGTGTCCGCGCGCTGGTCAGCTACGACCTGGACGACGACGCGGCTGTGTGCGATCTCGACGACTCCGACCGCCTCGTCGATCTCGGGCTGCGCCCGTCTCGGGTCGTCACCCGAGACCGTTCCGCCACCCAAGCGTGGGCTCGGGACCTGTTCGACACGGGCGAGTTTGCCGGGGTGCGCTGGTGGTCCTACTACAACCCGGACTGGGGCAGCGTCGGCCTGTGGGACACCGCCGCACTTGCGGTTGCGAAGGTCTCCGTCCTCACTACAGACCACCCGCTGTTCGTCGCCGCAGCTGCCGAGATCGTCCGGGTTATCGAGTAGCTCAACGTCGCAGAGGCCCTCGCCCACGCTCCACCACTATGTCGACCTGTCCGGCCATGCGTTCGATGGGCCGTCGACGCCGGTGGGTGACCCCGGTCCGGTCAGGCGACAGGGGGGCTGATGCCGTACGACGTGAGGAACGCACGGATCGACTCGCGATGGGACCGGCAGGCCTCCCACGTGGAAGCGGCCCACGCCTCAATGGCCCGGTCGCGCCGGGAACCGGGCGGCTCGGCAAGCACATCCTGGACCGTGATCGAGCCGCGATCCTCGGGTAGCACGAACATCGGCCAGTGCGTCCGTCGGGAGGCGAGGAGCTGATGAACCCGCTGAACCTCTCGACCGGTGAGACCGTGCTCGACGTGCAGGAAGAGTCCCACCAGGGCCTGTGCGACCCGGATCGGCTTGTCCGATGCCGTCGCCCGGTGGATGGCTGTCGCGTCGACGACGTACTGATGGATGAACTCAGCGTCACCACGACCCAGCGTGTACGCGGCCACCTCGTGATAGGCATCGTCGGCCGTCGACATTGGCCGATCGTAGGCCACGAGCTGCGCTGTAGCTCGCGACCGGTGGCGATCCCGCAGGGCCGCCTTCAGCTGATACTTCGCACGCCCTAGGGCATGGGCGATGATGGGAGCGCCGGCAGCGCCCTCCCCTGCCGGCCAGGAGGCGGTGTTGGTGGAGATCGCGCCGGCGCGGGCGCTCGCGTTGCGAATGGTCAGCCTGCTGCTGCGCGATGGGCACAACCCTGCCCAGCGCCCGGCTGAGGTAGCCGCGGTGGTGACCTGGATAGGGGCGATGCAGGCCCAGGACCTGGCCAGCGGCCTGTGGTCCTTCGGCGCCCGCCTGCCCGGGTTCACCGTCGGCGACGTGACCGCCGCCCTGGAGCGGCGCGAGGCGCTGCGCACGTGGCCGATGCGGGGCACCGTCCACTTCGTGCCCGCCCGGGATGCCCACTGGATGCTTGACCTGATGGGATCGCGCGCCCTGTCCGGTGCGGCACGGCGGCGCGCGTTCCTCGGGCTCAGCGAGAACGTCGTCGACCGGGCCGTGGACGTGCTCGCCGCGGCCCTGGCGGGCGGCGGTCGGCTGACCCGGGCACAGTGCCTGGCGGTGCTGGCCGAGCACGGGATCGAGACCGCTGGTCAGCTCGGATACCACCTGCTGTGGTACGCCAGCCAGCGCGGCGTCCTGTGCATCGCCCCCAACATCGGTTCCGAGCAGAGCTTCGCGCTGCTCGACGAGTGGGTACCCGACCCGCACCGACCGGAGCGCGACGAGGCCCTGGCCACGATCGCGGTCCGCCACTTCCGCAGTCATGGGCCGACCACGAGGCAGGACTTCGCCGGCTGGACGGGACTGCCGGCGGCCGACGCCAGACGCGCCATCGCGGCGGCCGGCAACCGACTCGCCAGCGTGACCGTCGACGGAGGCGAGATGTACCTGGACCCCGCGGTGTTGGACGGCCCACCATCCGCCCCGGACGGCCCGGAGGTCCTCGTGCTGCCGGGGTTCGACGAGTACCTGCTTGGCTACAAGGACCGCTCGCTGATGCTCGCCGAAGAGCACCGGCCGGCCATCATCCCCGGCAACAACGGCATGTTCCAGGCAACCGTCGTCCGCGACGGCAGGGTCATCGGCACCTGGAAGCGCACGCTGGCGACGACCAAGGTGCGGATCGACGTCCGACCGCTGGTGCCCCTCGGCACCGCCGACCGGCGACGCATCGAGCAGGCGTTCCAGAGGTATGCGGGATTCCTCGGTCGCAGCCCCGAGGTGCACGTGCCCTAGGGGCCGACCATGCCACACTGGGGCCGTGACGGGCGTCCACACAGCACAGCTCGAGCAGGTCAGGACGGCGCTGCGCTCGGCCGGAGCGGCCTTCGCCCTCCTGCACGGCAGCCGCGCCCGCGGCACGCACCGGCCCGACTCCGATGTAGATGTGGCCGCCTGGTGGCCACAGGACGCGCCCCCGGCGTACGAGGTTCCTCTCCCCCCTGGAGTGGACCTCCTCGTGCTGAACGGCGCCCCGCTCGAGCTCGCCGGCCGGGTTGCCGTCGAGGGGGTGCCGCTGTTCGAGACGGATCCGGTGGCCCGGGTCCGGTGGGTTGCCACCACGCGGAAGATCTACTTCGACGAGCTGCCCCGCCTGACCCGGGCTCACGAAGAGTTCGCCGAGGCACTGCGCCGTGGTCGATAGGACCCGCGTTCTGCGGCTGCTGCGGGCGCTCGCCGACGATGTTGCCACGCTGCGCGGCGAGGCCTCGGCCGACCCGTCCCGACGGGCAGACCCGATGTGGTTGCCGGGGGTGAAGTACCGGTTCGTGACCGCCGTAGAGGCCTGCGTCGACATCGCCCAACACATCTGCTCTTCGGAGGGATGGGGCCCGCCCAGGGACAACGGCGACGCGATGCGGGTGCTCGCACGCCACGGTGTCCTCGACGCCCAGCAGGGAACGCGGATGAGCCACGCGGTCGGCTTTCGCAACGTCCTGGTGTACCAGTACATCGAGGTCGACGACCGGGTCGTGCTGAAGAGGCTGCAGGACCTCAGTGACCTCGACCAGTTCGCCCGGGCGGTGGCCCGCTTCGTCGGCTAGGACATCACCTGGCGACGCCCGTCCTGGCCCCACGATGAGCGCCGGAGGGTTGGGGTGCCCGGCCGGTGTGAACCGGTCACCCAACCACTCGGCGAGGATCAGGCGAGGTCGAAGCGGTCCAGGTTCATCACCTTGTCCCACGCCGCCACGAAGTCGCGCACGAACTTCTCCGAAGCGTCGTCGCAGCCGTAGACCTCCGCGACGGCGCGCAGCTGCGAGTTCGAACCGAAGACGAGGTCGACCGCCGTGGCGGTCCACCTGACCTCACCGGTCGACCGGTCGCGTCCCTCGTACACGTTCTCCGCCGAAACGGACGGCTTCCACTCGGTCCGCATGTCGAGCAGGTTCACGAAGAAGTCGTTGGTCAGCGTCTCGGGTCGGTCGGTGAAGACGCCGTGTCGGGCTCGCCCGAAGTTGGCGTTCAGAGCCCGCATGCCCCCGACGAGCACCGTCATCTCGGGCGCGGTCAGCGTCAGCAGGTTGGCCCGGTCCAGCAGCAGGCGCTCCGGCGGCAGCTTCTCCCCCGTCCGCAGGTAGTTGCGGAACCCGTCGGCCGTCGGTTCGAGCACGGCGAAGGACTCCACGTCGGTCTGCTCCTGCGAGGCGTCGGTGCGCCCCGGCGCGAACGGCACCGTGACGTCGTACCCGGCGCTCCGCGCCGCCTGCTCGACGGCCGCACAGCCGCCCAGCACGATGAGGTCGGCGAGGGAGACCCTCGTGCCCCCCGACTGCGCGCTGTTGAAGTCCTGCCGGATCCCCTCAAGAGTCCGCAGCACCTTGGCCAGCTCGGCCGGCTCGTTGGCCTCCCAGTCCCGCTGCGGCGCGAGCCGGATCCGCGCCCCGTTCGCCCCGCCCCGCTTGTCGGTGCCACGGAAGCTGGCCGCGGCCGCCCAGGCGGTGGAGACCAGCTGGGAGATGGACAGCCCCGAGGAGAGCAGCTGGCGCTTGAGGGCGGCGATGTCCGCCTCCCCGACCAGGTCGTGGTCGACCGGGGGCACCGGATCCTGCCACAGCTGCGGCTCCGGCACCCACGGGCCGAGGTAGCGCGACACCGGCCCCATGTCTCGGTGCAGCAGCTTGTACCACGCCCTGGCGAACGCGTCGGCGAGCTGGTCAGGGTTCTCGTGGAAGCGCTTGGTGATCGGCCCGTAGATCGGGTCCAGCTTCAGCGCCAGGTCGGTCGTCAGCATCATGGGCGCGTGTCGCTTGGTGGAGTCATGGGCGTCCGGCACGGTGCCCTGAGCCTCCGGGTTCGTCGGCGTCCACTGCTTCGCGCCGGCCGGGCTCGTCGTCAGCTCCCACTCATACCGGTACAGGTTGTCCAGGAACCCGTTGTCCCACCGGGTCGGAGTGCTGGTCCACGCGCCCTCCAGCCCGCTGGTCACCGCGTCCGCGCCCTTGCCGCTGCCGAACGTGTTGCGCCAACCGAGCCCCTGCTCCTCCAGCGGGGCCGCCTCGGGCTCCGGGCCGACGTACTCGGCACTGGCCGCGCCGTGCGTCTTGCCGAACGTGTGGCCCCCGACGATGAGCGCCACCGTCTCCTCGTCGTTCATGGCCATCCGGCGGAAGCTCTCCCGGATGTCCCGGGCCGCGGCCAGCGGGTCCGGGTTGCCGTTGGGCCCCTCGGGGTTCACGTAGATCAGGCCCATCTGTACGGCGGCCAGCGGGCCGGCGAGCTCCCGGTCCCCGCTGTAGCGCTCGTCGCCGAGCCAGGTGTCCTCCGGCCCCCAGAAGACCTCCTCGGGCTCCCAGATGTCCTGGCGCCCGAAACCGAAGCCGAAGGTCTTGAACCCCATCGACTCCATAGCCACGTTGCCGGCGAAGACGAGCAGGTCGGCCCAGGAGATCTTCCGGCCGTACTTCTGCTTCACCGGCCAGAGCAGCCGGCGCGCCTTGTCGAGGTTCGCGTTGTCCGGCCAGCTGTTCAGCGGGGCGAAGCGCTGCGCGCCACTGCCCCCACCGCCCCGACCGTCGGCGATGCGGTACGTGCCTGCGGCATGCCACGTCATCCGGATGAACAGCGGCCCGTAGTGGCCGTAGTCCGCCGGCCACCAGTCCTGCGACGTCGTCATCACCTCGATGAGGTCCCGCTTCAACGCCTCGAGGTCGAGGGTCTTGAACTCCTCGGCGTAGTTGAAGTCAGTGCCCATCGGGTTGGCCAGCGGCGAGTGCTGGTGCAGGACCGACAGGTCCAGCTGGTTGGGCCACCAGTCCTGGTTGGTCCTCGGCCGTCTCGGTGTGGGCGTCGGGGCCGGGATGACCGGGTTCTCGCTCTCGCTGCCGTGCTCGGACATGGCGCTCCTTCTCCTCTCTCACGGTTCCCTTGGCTGCCTGGTTGCTGTGCTGTCTAGTTGCTGTGCTATCTAGTTGCTGTGCTGCCTAGTTGCTGTGCTGTCTAGTTGCTGTTCACCCGGACGCGGCCGCGACGCAGTCGGGGCAGCGGCCCCAGTAGATGACCTCGGCCTCGTCGATCTCGTAGCCAGCGGGGTCGCTGGCCGTGAGGCAGGGGGCGGAGCCGACCGCGCAGTCCACGTCGGCCATTCGGTTGCAGGTCCGGCAGATGACGTGGTGGTGGTTGTCGCCGACCCGGTTCTCGTAGCGGGCCGGCGAGCCGGCCGGCTGGATGCGCCGGAGGAGCCCCCGGTCGGTGAGGGCGGCGAGGGCGTCGTACACCGCCTGCCGGGAGATGGCCCCGATCGCGCCCCGGACGAGCTTGTCGATGTCCTCGGCGGTGCCGTGCGGCCGGTGCGCCAGCGCCCGCAGGACGGCCAGCCGCTGGGCCGTGACCTGCAGCCCATGCCGGCGGAGCAGCTCATGGCCGTCCACCGCCGTCTCGTCGGACACAGCGCGAGCCTAGACCGCTTCCTGGACCCTGTCTAGATCTGGTCACGTACAAGTTTTCGCCGGCGAGGGTCCCCACCGCCGATGTCGACTTCGGTGGGGCGCCGACGCGCTGAAGGATGGCGGCCCGGACCGTCACCCCGTCGGGTCGGGGTGCGGCCGGCGGTCCCGCTGCAGCGCACCGTC
This sequence comes from Actinomycetota bacterium, assembly GCA_049325235.1. Taxonomy (GTDB): domain Bacteria; phylum Actinomycetota; class Actinomycetes; order Actinomycetales; family SCSIO-59966; genus SCSIO-59966. Next base: position 21,557 of record JBMOMI010000678.1, read on the forward strand.
CAGGTAAAGGTCCACCTTCTCCGTGTAGAAGCACACCAGCCCGGCAATCTTCACCGACTCGGGCAGCGGCGTGCGGTAGCTCCACGCCAGGTCCGGGTGGGTCCGGCCGCCGGCCTCGACCGACCAGTAGGACGCGGTCCCCTTGTACGGGCAGTGGGTCGCGGTCTGCGACGGGCGCAGCAGGTCCAGCCGTACGTCGGACAGCGGCAGGTAGTAGCGCGGCGGCAGCCCCGTCTCGAACAGGATCGTCGGACGCCCCGACTCGGCGACGGTGACACCGTCCACCTCGACGCGCACCCGGCGGGAGCTGGCCAGGATGTCGATCCGGTGGTACGGGTCCCGCGGGTGGGTGTAGACCGGCTCGTCCTCCTCCAGCCACCCGTCCATCGCGTCCCAGTCCAGGCGCACCAGGTCCCGCAGGCGCTGCACGGGGGAGCCCGGGTAGCGCACGGCCGCCCCCGGCGCGGTCCCCCGCGCGGCCCGCACGTCGTACACCACCGCCTCCCCCCACCCCACGTCCGCGCGGCGCCCGCCGGTGTCGACGAGCTCGGCCCGCAGGTCCGCCACGGGCAGGTAGTAGGTGGGGAAGTACGGGCGCTCCCAGACCAGCCAGGGCGACGTGGTGTCGACGACGAGCTCCCCGGCGAGGTAGGCGCGGACGCGCTTGGCGCTGCGTTCGACGCGGACCTCGGGGCCCTGCCGGCCAGCCATGCGGCCCTCCTCTCCGCCCGCGGCACGGCGCTCGCCCGCCGGGCGGGTCGAGCCGCGGCCCAGGCGAACAGCGTATGCACCAGCCCCCCGCCCAGCGGCGGCGCGTCGCTCCGTACCGCAGCGCGACCGTCTCGACCGCTCGGCGAGCAGCTTCAACCGACGGGGGCCCGCGTCGGGGAACCCCCAAATCCGGGGATTCCCCCGAGGGCGAGCCGACGACCAGCATCGGAGGGGTCGGACACACCGAAGGGGGAGGACCCATGACACGACGGACCGGGCGGGTGGCCATCACCCTCGCCATCGCACTGCCGGTCGCCGGGCTGACCGGCACTGCCGCCGCGGCACCGCACGACGACCTGCGGGCCGCCAAGGCGGCCACTGCCCGGTTCCACGACGTGGAGCACGCCCTGGCCGCCGGCTACCTGCGGGGCTCGGGCTGCGAGGAGATCCCTGGGGTCGGGGCCATGGGCTTCCACTACGTCAACCCGGCCCTGATGGCGGACCCGGCCCTCGACCCGACGCGGCCGGAGGTTCTCCTCTACGCGCCGAAGGCGAACGGCGAGCTGCGGCTGGCGGGGGTGGAGTACCTCAAGGTCGACGCCGACCAGAGCGTGGCCACCGACGACGACCGTCCCTCGCTGTTCGGCCGGCCGTTCGACGGCCCGATGCCGGGGCACGTCCCCGGCATGCCCGTCCACTACGAGCTGCACGTGTGGCTGTGGCAGGCCAACCCGAACGGGCTGTTCGCCTCGTGGAACCCCCGGGTCACCTGTACGCCGCCCGCCCAGCCCGGCCACGACGACGGCTCCGGCGACCACGGGCACCAGCGCCGCCACGCCGACTGATCCCCCCTTCCGCATGAAGGCGTCCTTCTGACTCCTCTTGAGTAGTGAAGGACGCCTTCATCCGGGGCCGGGCGGCCGGCGGCGGGCCACGGCGGACCCGCCGGCCGGCAGGACCACGTCGCGGTAGACACTGGTGCCGCGCGGCCGGCCCGCTGCCGCCGGGCACCGGAAGGGGCACGCGATGGCCGAGCAGTTCGACGCGGTCGTGGTCGGGATGGGGCCGGGGGGCGAGGTGGTGGCCTCCCGGCTGCTGGCCGCCGGGCGGCGGGTCGCCGTCGTCGAACGGGAGCTCATCGGCGGCGAGTGCGCCTACTGGGCCTGCATCCCGTCCAAGACGCTGCTGCGCGCCCCGGAGGCGGTTGCCGAGTCGGCGCGGGTCGCCGGGGGCGGCCGGCTCCGGGTCGACTGGGCGGCGCTGCGCGACTACCGCGACTACATGGTCCGCCACCTCGACGACGCCGCCCAGGTCACGGCGTACGAACGGCAGGGCGCGGCGGTCCTGAAGGGCACCGCCCGGCTGACCGGGCCGGGCACCGTCGACGTTGACGGTCAGGTCCTGCGGGCCAGCCACGTCGTGCTCGCCACCGGCTCGGACCCGGTCCGCCCCCCCGTCGACGGGCTGGACGCGGCCACCGTGTGGACGAACCGGGAGGCGACCACCGTGCGGGACATCCCGTCGCGGGTGCTGCTGCTCGGCGGCAGCGCCGTCGGCGTGGAGCTGGGCCAGTTCTACGCTCGGATGGGCGCGACGGTGACGGTGGTGCAACGCGGCCCAACCCTGGTCGACCGGGAGGAGCCCCGGGTCGGGGAGCTGGCCCGGGCGGCGCTGGAATCCGACGGGGTGACGGTGCACGTCGGTCGCACGGCCCAGCACGTACGCCGCCACGACGGCGGCGCGGCCACGGTGACCCTCGACGACGGCACCGAGGTCGTCGCCGACGTCGTCGTCCTAGGAACCGGACGCCGCCCACGGACACACGCGCTGGGTGTCGAGGCCGCGGGCGCCCGGCTCGACGACCGCGGCGCCGTCGTCGTGGACGCGCACGGCCGGGCCGGCGAGGGGCTGTGGGCGGTCGGCGACGTGACCGGGATCGCCCTGTTCACCCACAACGCCATGTACCAGGCTCGGGTCGTCGCCGACAACATCCTGGGCACCCCGCGCGTCGCCCGCTACGACGGCATTCCCCGGGTGGTCTTCGCCGACCCGGAGATCGCCGCCGTGGGGATGACCGCCGCCCAGGCCCGCGCCCAGGGCCACGACGTCGTCACCGCCGAGGTGGACCTCGCCGAGGCCATCGCCCGGCCGTGGACCTTCGAGCGCGACCCGCGCGGCACCCTGGGCGTCCTCGCCGACCGGGGGCGGGGCACCCTGCTCGGCGCCTGGGCGGTCGCCCCCCTGGCCGGCGAGTGGATCCACCAGGCGGCCCTGGCCATCCGCGCGCAGGTCCCGCTGGACACCCTGCGCGACCAGGTCGCCCAGTTCCCGACGTACAGCGAGGGCTACCTGAAGGCCCTCGAGGCACTGCCCGGCTGACCCGTCGGGGCCGGCTAACCGGCTGGCCGGCGGAGGCATCGGCGGGGCGGTGGCAGGGAAGAACGACCGACAGGGTGCGCTTCGAGGGCCGGAGGCCCTGGCGGCCCGACCGGTGGAGGTGAGCCATGCGGATAGGGACCGCCCTGGTGGTGCTGTGGCTGCTGATCGGCCTGGTCGCGGCCGTGCAGCGCGGCTACTTCAGCAGCGCGCCGAGCAACTGCGCCCAGGCGGGGACCGTCACGGTGACCGTGCTCGCCGGCCCCCTCAACTACGCCGGGGTCAACCCGAAGATCCAGTGCAAGCTGCCGCAGCCCTCACCGTGAGGTGCGGCCCGGCGGCGTACCGGCCGGACCGGCGTACCAGCCGCACCGGCGTACCGACGGACCGGCTACAGGCCGAACCGGCGCAGGAACCGGCCCAGCATCCGACGCTCCTGTCGCCGGGCCAGGCGACGGACCAGCGGGCCGGGTCCCCGTCCCGCCGCCTGGAAGTCACCCATCGTGCGCTGCGTCTTGTACAGCGTCCGGCGTACCTGCTCGAACGCCGACCTCCGTCGTGCCATCGCCGCCACCCTCGCCCGCCTGCGCGACCCTCGCGCCCGTCTCCCGCCATCCTGCCCCGAACGCGCGCCGGGCGGGAGGGTCGACGCCGACCCGGCGCGGCCTTGACCCTTTCCTTACCGAGTGCTGCATTGGCGCCCACCAGGGCCTCCCCCGGGGGGCCTACCCGAGGGGGGAAGGCCACCGTGCCCGAGTTCATGGACGTCCACCGCGGCATGATGGGCATCAGCAGCGAGCTGCTGGCCCAGGCGCACCAGGCCGACCTGGCCATCCAGCACGAGGCCATCCAGCACGAGGAGGGGGTCAACTTCAAGCACGCGTGGGCCGACCCGGGCAGCGGCATGGTCTTCTGCCTGTCCGAGGCGCCTTCACGGGAGGCCGTGCAGCGCATCCACGAGCGTGCCGGGCACCCCACCGACGAGGTGTTCGCGGTCCCCGTCCAGGCCTGAGGGACGCTCACGCCCGGCGCGCCAGGAAGGCGTGGCCGTAGACCTGGTAGGCCCGCGCCCTGTCCTGGCCGCGGGCGCCGGCGAAGGTATCCACCGGCGGTCCGACGACCACATCGACGAACCCCGACTGCTCGAGCAGTGCCACCCAGCCCGCGCACGGCAGGCCACCGGCGATTCAACCGGTCCACAGGTCGATCTGACGCATCGCCTCCACCGGGACCGGTCGGCCGTTGGCGATGTCGGCGAACTGCAGGAGCCCGCCGGGACGGAGCACTCGCTGCAGCTCGGTGAGGATGGCGCGCTTGTCCGAGCAGAGGTTCACCACGCCGTTGGAGATGACGACGTCGGCCCAGCCATCGGGCACCGGCAGCTCCTCGGCCAGGCCCTCCCGGATCTCCACCTGGGCCAGGCCCAGCTGTTCGACGGTGCGGCGGGCCTTAGCCAGCATCGGCGGGGTCATGTCGACACCGACCACCCGACCCTCGGGACCCACCTGGTGCGCGGCCACCACGGTGTCGAAACCCGCGCCACAGCCGACGTCGACCACCCGCTCGCCTGGCTGCAGCGCGCGCAGGGAGAAGGGGTTGCCGACGCCGGCGAAGGACTCCACCGCGGCGTCCGGCAGGCCGGCCACGAGGGTCGCGGGGTAGCCGAGCCGGGCCGCCAACGGACCTCCGGTGTGGAAGTGGTGCTCCCCCCCGGAGACTCGGCGACCTCGCGGTACTTGTTCCGTACCTGCTCACGGAGCACCACGGGGTCGACGAGCTGCTCGGCCATCTCGGTCCCTCCCACCACTGCCACCCGGACTCCCGGACTCCCGGACTCCCGGACTCCCGGACTCCCGGACTTTAATCTAGCGTTCGAGAGAAGACTTGACGAGTGGTACGCCGTCCGGCCATGCCGACAGGATGGGACGGTGACGGACTGGGCCACGGTGGCCGTGACCTTCGCCGAACGACTCCGCCAGGCGGGGCTGCCGGTGGCCACCCAGCAGGCCGCCCGCTTCGCCGACGCCCTCGCGGTTCAGGCCCCCGAGCAGCGCACCGGGCTGTACTGGACGGCGCGGGTCACCCTCGTCGCCGACCGGGATGACCTGGCCGTCTTCGACACGGTCTTCGACCGCGTCTTCGGGGGACGGTCCGACCCCGCGGAGGCCCGCGGCCCGTCGGCCCGGCCGCCCACCACGGCGCCGGCCCGTCGGCCGCCGGCAACGCAGCACACCCACCGGTTGCCGGCAACCCTGCCGAGCCGCCGGCCGCCGGACCGGTCCACCGCCACCCCAGCCGAGCTGGCGGAGGAGGCAGCGGCGCGCCCCGGGGCGGCGTACCCGCCGAACGCCTTCCGGGAGGGGGCCGACGAGACCCCCGGTGACGAGCCGGCCACGGCTGCGGCCTCCCGGGAGGAGCGCCTGGCCCACACCGACTTCGCCGCGCTGGACCCGGCCGAGCTCGCTGGGGTCTACCAGCTGATGGCGGCCCTGCGCGTCGCGCCGCCGCTGCGGCCGGGGCGGCGAACCCGCACCCGGCGGCGCGGGGAGCGCACCGACGTACGCGCCACCCTGGCCCGGGCGCGGCGCAGCGGTGGCGACCCGGTCACCCTGTGGCGGCGCCGGTCCCAGCTCCGGCGCCGACGGGTGGTGCTGCTCTGCGACATCTCCGGCTCCATGCAGCCCTACGCCCGGGCGTACCTGCAGTTCGCCCACGCCACCGTCGGGGGAACCCGGGCCGAGGTGTTCACCTTCGCCACGCGGCTCACCCGGCTGACCCGGATCCTGGCCACGACCCGCCACCCTGGGGAGGCCCTCGCGCGAGCCGGGACCCAGGCGCCGGACTGGCACGGCGGCACCCGCATCGGGGAGGCCCTCAAGGAGTTCCTCGACGTGCACGGCCGGCGGGGAGTGGCCCGCGGCGCGGTTGTCGTGGTGCTGTCCGACGGCTGGGAGCGCGACGACCCCGCGCTACTCGGCGAGCAGATGGCCCGGCTGCGGCGGCTGGCGCACCGCATCGTGTGGGTCAACCCGCGCCGGGCCGACCCCCGGTACCAACCGCTCACCGGCGGCATGACCGCCGCGCTGCCGTTCTGCGACGCCCTGCTCAGCGGCCACAGCGTGGCCGCCCTCGCCGACGTGGCCGCCGCGTTAGGCCGGGACGGCCCCGCGCGGGTCAGCGGGTTCGCCCCCTGGCGTTGACCATGTTTACCTGGTTCACCTGGTCGCCGGGGGCCTTGCACGGCGTGCGGGCCATGCGAAGCCAACGACGACCATGTTTGCATGGTCGCTGGGGGGCGGCGGCAGGGTCACTGGGGGGGCGGCGGCAGGGTCGCTGGGGGGCGGCGGCAGGGTCGCGGGGGGGCGGCGGCAGGGTCACTGGGGGGGCGGCGGCAGGGTCCCGACCAGCGCGGCGAGGCCGTGCCGGCGGGCCAGGTCGACGTCCACGCGGT